>VBQB01000288.1 GCA_005887855.1 Verrucomicrobiota bacterium
ACTCGCAAAGGGCGAATGGCATCCAAAAAAAATAGATCAGCGCGAGGGCCTCACCCAATTCAATACCCATTATCACGATATGGCGGTTAATGCCTATCTCGTTTGGGACCCCGCGAGCCGTGCGGCGGTAGTTTTTGATACCGGCGCCGATTGTAATGAAATGGTGCGCTTTGCGACCAGGGAAAAGCTGAATGTGCAACTGATTTTACTCACCCACGCACACGCCGACCACGTCGCAGACCTCCCGCGCCTGCGGGAAGAAACTGGCGCCCAAGTTTTTACACCGGCACGCGAACCCGTTCCCGGCGCGGAACCGATTGAAGAAGGAAAACGTTTTCGGCTCGGCAATCTGGAGATCGACACGCGGTTGACCTGGGGCCACTCTCGCGGTGGAATGACCTACGTGGTGACCGGTCTCTCGCACCCGGTTGCGATTGTGGGCGACTCGCTTTTCGCAGGATCGATGGGTGGAGGAAACGTTTCCTATGAGGACGCGTTGCGAAATAATCTCGAGAAAATCCTAACGCTGCCCAACGAAACGATTATTTGTCCGGGACACGGGCCGATGACCACCGTGGGCGAGGAGAAGGTTCATAATCCATTCTTTGCTGAGAAGGTGGAGTGATGTTTGATGGTTGAGGTTTGAGGTTTGATGTTGGCAGATGAAGACCGCCGAGTTACAGGAGCGGACAAAAAGCTTTGCGCTTCGAGTTTTAAATCTCATCGAGCGACTGCCAAATACGATTGGCGGGAGCGTCCTCGCGAACCAGATCGCCAGAAGCGCGACATCAGTCGGCGCGAATTACAGAGCAGCGTGTCGCGCACGCTCGCGTGCAGAGTTTGCATCCAAGTTGGGAACCGTGGCCGAAGAGGCGGACGAGAGCCTGTACTGGCTTGAGCTGATTCGAGATGGGAAATTTGTTTCAGGGAAAAGAATTGCTTCTCTGGTATCGGAGGCGGACGAACTCACAGCCATCTTCACTTCGGGGCGGCGATCGGCATCACGCCCTCAACCATCAAAGATCAAACCTCAAACATCATTAGAATGAATATAGGTTTTGTCGGGGTTGGCCGCATGGGTGCAAACATGGCGCGGCGGTTAAGAGATCGCAGTTTTCATGTCACCGCCGTTTACGACACAAATCGCGCGGCGGCGACCTCGCTGGCGCAGGAGCTTGGTTGTGCGGCGAGCCAGGATTTATCGGAAGTCACGGCAGAGTCCGACGTGATCTTCACCGTTGTGACCGACGACGCTGCGATGCGCGGAATCTTCAGCGGAATTGGGGACAATCTGCTGGTCAATGCGCGCGGCAAATTGTTCGTCAATTGCGCGACGATTTCCCCGCAAGTCCATGTCGATGTTGAAAAGTTGGCCCATAAGGCCGGCGCGCAAACGCTCGAAGCGTGTATGGCTTCGAGCATCACGCAAGCGCGCGATGGCTCGCTTTATCTTATGTGCGGTGGAAGCGAAGATGCGTTCCGCAAAGCCGAGCCGATTTTGAAGGAGCTCGGAGCAACCGTGCGGTTCATTGGAAAAACGGGCGAAGCGGCAAAGGTGAAAGCACTGGTCAATATGGTCATGAACATTAATACAGCTGGTCTGGCTGAAGGACTCGCGCTCGGTGCGGCGCTCGGTCTCGATCTGGAAATGTTAAGAAAAATTTTCTCGCAGACTGGCGCGGCCTCGCGCGTCCTCGAAACCGATGGCGAAGACATACAAAATCGCGAGCACACCTGCTTTTTTTCAGCCGCTCATGCCGCCAAAGATAGCGGGATCGCGCTCGAACTTGCGCGCAGCCTCGGTCTCGATTTGCCTCTGGCGCGCGCGACAAAAAGGCAGTACGACCGGATGATTGCAGAAGGTCTCGGCGAACTCGACAAATCAGGCATAGCCGAGCTGACCTTCAAACATCGTCATAAACATTCCGGCGATCACGTGTGAGCGGAAAACGGCGAAAGCAACTCTCCTATTTTCCAGCATAAAATCGCGAAAAGACCATCCTTTGCCCGAGCTGAAAATTTTCGCGAGGATTGATCATCCTAGGAGGGTCTAGAGAATGGATCTCCCTATAGGCATCTCAACGTTGCAACGCACCGATCGCTGGATTGGTGCACCGCTTTGCGCAGTTTTAACCTTTCTTAGAAAAATCTTTGAATCCGCGGGGCCACCAGGGCCGCGCCAGGTTCGACGCATTCTCTTCGTCAAGTTCGCGGAGCAAGGCTCAACTGTTCTCGCCTATCCCGCAATTCGTCGTGCGACGGAAGTGGTCGGACGTGAAAACGTTTACTTCGTCGTATTCGAAGACAATCGATTCATTCTCGACGTGATGGAAATCATTCCGAAGGAAAATGTGATAACGATCGCAACGCAGAGTCCTTTCCGGCTCGCCCTTAGTGCGCTGCGGGCAGTGCTTCGGGTCCGGAAAATCCGCATAGACGCGGTTGTTGATATGGAATTCCTGACACGCTTCTCCGCGATAGTGACGTTCACGACCGGCGCCAAATCGCGTGTGGGTTTTCATACTTTTTTTGGCGACGGACCGTACCGCGGCGATTTGATGACGCACCGGCTTTTGTACAACCCTCATCTCCACACAAGTGAGATGTTTGAAGCCATGGTTGAAGCATTGACCCGCGATCCGGCGGTGCTCCCGACGTTCGACTTTACGCCTTCTGCAGACCAGCCACTCGCAAAATTTCGGCCCTCCCTGTCCGACGTTGCTGAAATCGATGCGCTGCTGCAGCGCGAAAATCCTCGCATCGGTTCCGCGCCGCTCATCCTGCTCAACCCGAACGCGAGCGACTTGCTGCCGCTGAGGCGTTGGCCGGCGCTGCGTTATGTCGAACTTGCGCGACGGCTGCTCGAACGGTACCCAGACTTGTTTATCGGATTTACCGGTGCCCCGGCTGAAGCGGCTCCCAATAACCAGCTTGCAGATGAGGTCGGTTCAAGCCGCGTCATCCCGCTTGCCGGAAAAACGACTCTGCATCAAGTGCTCGTGCTTTACACGCGCAGTGAGATTTTGGTGACGAATGACAGTGGCCCGGCTCATTTCGCCTCCATGACGCCGATTCGCGTCGTCACTTTGTTCGGGCCTGAGACACCGGCGCTATTTTCCGCACGCTCGTCAAACACGACCGCGCTGTGGGCCGGCATCGCCTGCAGTCCGTGCGTGAACGCCTACAACAACCGGCAATCGGTCTGCCGCAACAATCTTTGTATGCAAGCAATCACAGTTGACGACGTCTTTGAAAAAGTTACCTGCATTTACGATTCCTTTAAGAGGAGCACGCGCAGAGATTAATTTGCATACTGATGGGTATGCCAACTAATGGGTCGCGGCAATTTCGTCTCGCCGCGCTTGGGATTATTTTTCTCACGGTCGCGATTCGCCTTCCATCCCTTTTGCATCCCCAGCCAATTGACAGTGAAGCGATGTATTCCGTCGTGGCCAATGAGATCGTCGACGGAGGCCGACCCTACATCGACGCGGTAGAGCGCAAGCCGCCGCTCCTCTTCTGGACGTACGCCGCAATCTTCAAAGTAGCAGGCGAGTTCAATTGGAAAGCGCTTCATTTCGTCGCGCTGGTGTGGACGCTAGGCGCAATGGCCGGCCTCTATGTGATCGGTCGCGAGTTGTTCGATCGCAATACCGGTTTGATTGCTGCGCTCTTCTACGGTATTTTCCAACACTGGTGGACATGGAAGAATCTCGCATTCGACGGCGAGATGCTGATAAATCTCCCTATCATCTGGGCGTGGGCAATCGCTTTCCGCCGCAGTTCGTCGCGGCTGCGACCTGAACTCTTCGCGGCAGGCGCGCTCTTGGGCGCGGCCTTCCTGCTTAAACAGCCTGCCGCGATAGCAGCGGCGCCCCTCGGCATTTATCTACTCCTCCCGAGCTATCGAACTAGTCGCAGCTTGACAGGAATGAATTCCATCCTTCAGGCAACGATGCTTACGGCGGGATTTCTCGCAGCCCTCGGTCTGGTGACGATCGTGCTTTCGAAGCGAGGCATCCTCCGTGAGGCGTTCTACTGGACAATTGCCGATCATGACATTCCGCATGTGTTCTGGCGGAAGGGAAGGGTGAATACGCTGGAGTTCCTTGGCGCCTGTTTGCCTTTGGTAATCGGGGCGATAATGGCGTCTCGGGATAAGGGTGAGATTTGGGCTGGGAAGGCGGCAGAGCGAATAGCGCTGTTCGGGCTGCTTGCGGCCTCGGCAATTGGCGCTGCGGCGGGCGCTCGCTTTTACCGCCACTACTACATCCAATTGATCCCTCCGCTCGCACTGCTCGCGGCACCGCACTATGTACGACTTTGGTCGAGGAAGCAGCCCTGGCTCCTACGACCTGTGACCTGGGCGTGGTTGGCTCTCACCGTTATTGCATTCTCAATCGTGCACTGGATGGGGCTGGCTCGGCAACGCGCTCCGTCTGAGGCGGGACGATATTTGTCCACGCATTCGGCCCCTGGGGATAGAATTTTCGTCTGGGGTCAAACTCCGAAAATCTATCTAGACGCTCACCGACGTCCTGCCTCTCGTTATATCACAACATTTCCGCTCACCGGTTATGTCTTTGGCGGACCGATCCCCGGTTTCGATACTCGTAGCCGGATCTTGCCCGGCGCCTGGACCAACCTCGAGCGAGATTTTGCCAAACATCCGCCGACCTACATTATTGATGTTCAGTCCGACCCGGAAACCGCGCAGTATCCAGTGAAGAACTTTCCAATTCTCGCCAAACTTTTGGCGGAACGGTGCCGGCCGGTGGCGCACACCGCGGAAGGTGTGATTTATCGGATGCGCTAGGTCTGGCCAGCTAGTTGGAATACGATCATTTTTGGAAAATATCGGCAGGTTCGCCAAATTCGCGAATCGACACTGAAGCCGTTACGGCGGCGGTGATGCACGGAGTCGAGTCGGTCGTCTATCAATACTGCATTCACTTGGAGCACGTGTGGCGCTGATATTGCTTCGTCCGTTTGGACGAGAAAGTTAACTGGTGCCTAGCAGTTATCGCCGACGCTCGACTTATGGCTGGCGGTTTGTCGGACGGCCGTTGAAAGTCTCCAAGAAGGTCGCGGGCGTTGTGGAAGATATCCCCCGGCGCGATTGCTTCGCGGGCAAGTTGTCGTAGGCTGCATGTTCTTTCATCATCGCATGAAACTTCTCGACAAAATCGGCCGCGAATTTTCCGGCTATAACATTTTGGAATCCGGCAAGCGCCTCGTCGACCGTAAACCGCTGCAATGCAGTCTTTACGTGACGGATCGTTGTAATCTCGATTGTGGCTATTGCACCGAGTACGATAACAGCCGGCCGCATCCGAGCCTGGACGACTTGAAAAAATGGATACGGAAAATTCGGGAGCTTGGCACCATGCGGATCGCTCTGGTCGGCGGCGAGCCGCTTGTGCATCCGAATATTGTCGAACTCGTTCGCTACTGTCGCGAACTGGGCTTTGCCACCAGCCTGACCACGAACGGTTTTCTCCTCACTCGTAAGCTTCTCGCAGAACTGGAAGATGCCGGCCTGCAGGTCATGCAGATCAGCGTTGACCGGATGACACCGAGTCCAATTACGAAAAAATCGTTCAAGACGATCTTGCCGAAGCTTGATTATTTTCGTGATTCAAAAATTAGCCTGCATATCACCGGAGTGATTTGTGCCGATACCTTGCCCGAATCGCGGGCCGTGCTCGAGACCGGTTTGTCGCGCGGAATTCCCACCGAAGTTCGCCTCGTGCATGCGGACCCATTGCATCGGTTTCGCGTCGATCGCGGGCCGCGTGAAGAACTCGAACGCTTCATCGATTCAATGATCGAACGAAAACGTCGCGGGGAAAAGATTCACACCAGCGAGGCCATCCTTAATTACCAACGCAGTCTCCTCCGCGGCGAGCGCGTCGAATGGACGTGTATGGCCGGCTACAAATTATTCTTCGTCTCCGCGCAAGGAAAATT
>VBQB01000289.1 GCA_005887855.1 Verrucomicrobiota bacterium
AGCGCGCTGGGTCGCGCTATGACACGATGCGGCTTTGGCGAGGCTACGCATATGTACTCCATGCTGGGCGAATGCGGTCCGCTGTTTGCCGCAGGAAAACAGCGGGGTCTCACCGTCGTCACTGAAATTTATATTCCGCTGAGCACGGAGCGCATCCTGGCTGAGGAGCGAAGAAATTTTCCGGACTGGGAACCGGATACACCTGACTTCGCGGCGATCCGTCGAGAGCGTGGCAGTGAAAATGCCGTGCTCACACTCACGGATTTCGCGATCTGCCCATCAGAAGCAGCGCGCGACGATTTAGTCCAAAATTTTGGATTCCCGCGGGAACGTACTGCGATTGTGCCGTACGGAGTGAACCCCGAATTACTATCCGTGCGCAACGAACCGGTGCGTGGCCGGGTGCTCTTTGCCGGCACAGCGGAGCTGCGCAAGGGTATTCATTACTTCGCAATGGCAGCGGAAAAACTGGCGGCGCGAGGCCTGCATTATGAATTCCGAGTTGCGGGCAACGTGCAACGGTCGGTCGCAAGTCAGAAGCATTGCAGATGCCTGACTTTTCTTGGCCGTGTTCCCCGCGTGGAAGTGGCGCGCGAATTCGCTGCTGCCGATCTTTTCGTACTGCCGTCGCTGGCGGAAACCGGACCAGAGGTAAATTACGAAGCGCTGGCCTGCGGGGTACCGGTGGTCACAACACCGGAAGCAAGGGCGATCGTGCGTGATGGGATTGACGGGCGGATCGTGCCCTCGCGCGATCCGGAAGCGCTGGCGGACGCGATTACCGAGATGATCGAAGATCGACAAGGGCGCAAGCGCATGTCACATGCTGCCCGCGAGCGGGCACGCGACTTCACGTGGGAGCGCTACGGCGAACGGTTGGTTGGCGCGCTCAAATCGTTCGCCGCACGTCAAACTCAGCCGTAAAGCGCATGAAGGTTTCCATCATGATCACAACGCATAACAGGTGCGAGGAGTTGCGGCGCACTCTTATCAGGTTGTCAGAGCTTCGTCCGGTGGCGGACGAAATCCTCGTCTGCGCTGATGGCTGCACCGATGGAACAGCCGAGATGGTTCGGAGTCAGTTTCAAAATTGCGCGCTCCTGGAAAACGAGACGAGCCGCGGATCGATTTATTCGCGCGATCGATTGCTGCGCGCCGCCAGAGGCGAAATTGTCGTAAGCTTTGATGATGACAGTTACCCGATTGATGGCGATTTCCTCGCTCGAGTGAAGGACCGTTTTGCTCAGGACAGCGACGTCGCCGTCACGTCGTTTCCTGAAATCCGCGACAACAACGCAACTGCTGACAAGGCAAAAACAGCGTCATCTCCACCGCATCTTATCTCTGCATATGCCAACTGCGCCGCCGCGATGCGCCGTGATGTCTACTTGCGCTCACAGGGATTCCCAAGGTTCTTCGGTCACATGTACGAGGAGCCCGATTACGCGCTTCAATGTTATGCATTAGGGTACCATGTCTGTTTCGAGCCGGCTCTCCCGATCCGGCATCACATTTCGTCTGCGCAACGCGAGCCGATGCGTCGCCATCATCTCAATGCACGCAACGAGCTCTGGAGCGTCCTGATGCGATGTCCGTTTCCATATCTGGTTCCCGTCGCGCTCTTTCGTATTTGGCGCCAGTTTCGATACGCGTGGAACGAAGGTGTGGCGTGGGCGATTCGCGAACCAGTTTGGTGGTGGTCGGCTTTGCGCGGCGTTCCGAATTGCGTCCGAAATCGCTCTCCGATTAAATGGCGGATCTATTACGCCTGGATGAAACTTGCGCAGCAGTCGGTTACATCAGCGTCGCGTCTGTTCGATAAAGCGCCAGCCGCCGCATGAAATATCACGCGCTTCTGCCGGTTCGCGACGAAGCCGACATTATTGGTCAATGTCTCGATCACGTGCTGCAATGGGCGGATGCGATTTACGTTTTCGATACGGGCAGTGTCGATAATACATGGGAAATCGTGCAGGACTTTGCTTTCCGCGACAAACGGATTGTGCCGATTCGCAAAGAGCCAGTTTATTTTTCGGAGACACGCCTTCGTAGTTACATGTTTCACGTCGCGAGACAGAACATGCATAACGGCGATTGGTTTTTGCGTGTCGATGCGGATGAGTTTCATCACATCGCGCCTCCGGAATTCGTCAAAAATTGCATGCGCAGACACGAGACGGCCGCATATCACCAATATTACGAGTTCCGTTTGCTTCCGTCGGAAGTGGACACATGGAATGCTGGCGAGGAAACTTTAAGAGATCGACAGCATCCGATTGAAGATCGTCGCCGGCATTACACCGTGAGTGAATACAGCGAACCCCGGCTGTGCCGTTATCGTGAAAGGATGCAATGGCCGCTTACGGTTTCGTTTCCATTTAATGCCGGTTATGTTGCGCGCGAGCGTTTGCCGATCCGGCATTATCCGTATCGCGATCCGGTCCAGCTTGAACGTCGTTGCCGGCTGCGCGCGATCATGATGGCCGATGAAGAAAACCGCGCAAACTGGTCACGACGAGAATTGCATCATTGGGCCGAACACGAATGGAAGAGATTCATCACTCCGGACGATCTGCCCGATCTAAAATATTGGAAACCGGGAACGGACCTGCCGCGCGTTCGTCAGACAAATCATCTCAAACCGTCACCCATCCGCGCTGTGCAACGATTGGTGCACGCGTTATGTCTGCCGGTGTTAGACCGGTTACGTCCCAAATTTCCTACAGAGAGCAGACCGCAGCCGATTCCGTATGAGACCGTCAAACTGCTCGAAGAAAAGCTGCGCGTAACTTCTGGCGCGTAAAAGCTGGAGGTCCACAACCTTGTTTGCCACCGAGACGTCTCCATGGCGGTTATTTGTCTCAATAGTCTTCTGGCCACGAGCCAGGAAAAACTGCAGCTGGTCATCCACGATGACGGTTCACTTACCGATGAGGACCAAGCACTGATTCGGGGCGAGTTGCCCAAGGCATTGGTTGTTTCTCGGGACCAAGCAGATGGCGAGTTGGCTAGACCATTAGAGGCGTTTCCAACGTTAAAACAAGCGCGGCCGAAGCTGCCGCATCTGCTCAAGATTTTAGCTGTGCCTATGCTTTGCCGCACCGAAGAGCAGCATTGGGTGCCGCTTTCTTTTCGACAGCCGGACTTGTCACGGATTTGGACTGCGAGATTTTTGGCCTTCGGGTCCTGTTTGGCCCACAGCGCGTCTGAACTCCGGGCTGTTCTGCGTGAGACACGAGGCGATCGACTTCGAATGGATCGAGGCTGTTTGCAGGCGAGTTGGTCTGCTGCAAATGCTTCAGCATCGTTCTTGGTTTGAGCAAGGATTATGGGCGGCAATCGTGGGACATATCGGTTGCGAAATGATCGACCATTCTCAGATCGCCACAGCAGAGATAGCGAGCGAAATTCCCCAGGACCCAATTGCGTTGCACTTCATTACGCCCGTTCGTGAATTACTGAAAGACTATGCGCCGCGAGCGCAACTCTCTCGTTCAGCGGAACAGATTCGAGCTGTGCCGGCTGCAACCTACACAATCTTGCATGCTGCTTGTGCTGCGACATTGTTCCGCCTTCGGCGATTATTGCAATGATCTTTAGCGCATTTGCGAGCGTTGCGCGAAAGCTTATTCCTCCACGGTTCAGGCCTATCGGTTATCTTGAAAATCTCGTTCGCGCACGGACAGACGGACGGATTTGGTCCGGGCCATTCTCTGGGATGCGCTGGACATTGGAGGGACGCGCTCGGTCGCAACCGAGGACGACACAGAACTCGCCCCTCTACAACGCTCGCATCCATATCCCAAAGTTGCTTGGCATTTACGAGCGTGAGTTGAATCCGTACATCGAACAGGCGTGCGCGTTGGATTTTCCGCTGATTGTCGATATCGGCGCCGCCGAAGGCTATTACGCTGTGGGTATGGCGTTTCGCAATCCACAGGCGGGCGTGATTGCCTTTGAAATGCAGGCAACCGAGCGTTCCGCGCTGGCGGAAGCGGCAAGGTTAAACGCGGTCACGGATCGCCTGGAGATTCGCGGCAAGTGTGAGCCAGAGGACCTCGAGCGCGTCCTGGTGGATACACCGCGGCCATTCGTTATTTGCGATGCTGAAGGTTACGAAGCAATGCTGATCGATCCTGGTGCTGTGCCATCGCTCCGACGTGCATCGATTCTCGTGGAGTTGCACGAGTTCGTTGAGAAAGGAATCAGCGAAAAGATCCGCGAACGGTTTGTGACAACTCACAAGATTACTCATATCTGGCAGCAAGAGCGGACGCTCGCGGACTTTCCTTTCAAAGATTTCTACATGCAGTTGCTGCCGAAATCGTATCTTCGCTGGGCGGTCAGCGAGTCGCGTCCCGAGCGGATGTCATGGTTTTGGATGGAACCGATACATGCGACCGCTTAGGATTTTCTTTTCATGTAGCGGAGTGGGGATTATCGACCGCGGGATTGAAATATTTTTCAGGGAAGCAGTTGATGGATTGCGCGGCACCGAAGATCTGGACATCACGTTTTATAAAGGCGCCGGTGAAGAGAAACCGGACGAGCACGTGCTCTGGAATGTTCCGCGCACGGACAGGATGGCGCGATTGCTTGGCGCGTGCATTCGCCGGAGCAGTTATGTAGCGGAGCAACTTTCTACTTTTCCATCGATGGTGCGCGCCATTCGCAGACATCGGCCCGAGATTATTTTTTACAGCGATTCAAACCTGGGATTTCAGCTTTTTCGCTGGCGAAAACAAATTGGTGTGCCATTCCGGCTTTTGTTTTCCAATGGCGGACCGTGTCATCCGCCGTTTGATCGCACCGATTACGTCCATCAAGTCGCACCATTCCATATTAAGGAAGCACTCGACGCAGGAGAACCGGCGGATCGGCATCGGATGGTTCCGTATGGAATCAATGTTCCGGACGGACCTCCCGATCGAGGCGAAAACATTCGGCGCGAGCTGCGTCGGAAACTCGGTTTACCTGAAGATCGTCCCATTATTCTCAGCGTTGGATGGATCTCGACGAAACAGAAACGGATGGATTACGTGGTCCGCGAGGTCGCGCGACTGATTTCAGAAGTCAGGGATCGGGAGTCAGGAGTTAGGGATCAAGCAGTTCCTTATGTCGTTATGCTCGGGGCGATAGATGAGGAAAGCGCGTCGATTATCGCGTTCGCCTGCGAGAAGCTTGGTGAGGAGAATTTCGCCGCGCGTTTGGTTCCGCACGAGCAAGTCGCCGATTATTATCGCGCCGCCGATCTGTTCGTTCTGGCTTCGTTACAGGAAGGCTTTGGTCGCGTTTTCCTTGAAGCGCTCATTTACGGCTTGCCCGTGATCGCGCACGATCATCCGGTGATGCGGTTCGTCTTGGGGAGCGAAGGCACATTCGGGGATTTATCAAAGCCGGGCGTGCTTGCCGCGCTGATACGCGAGAAGTTGGGCAGAGAAGATTCGGAGGCTGACGCGATCCGCCGCAGAGAAATGGTGCGAGCGCGATTTAGTTGGGTCGTGCTCGCGCCGCAATATCGGGAGATGTTCCTTGATTGTTTTCAGAAAGTCACCTCTGACTTTTGACCTGATCCCAGATGTTTCAGGACGCTCGTACACTTGCGGGCTGTTGAATTTATCCGGCGTGCTTTGGCCGAAACCGAAGGGCTACCGTTCTAGAGGGATCGAAGCCCTCCGCGAAATGCGCTTGCTCGCGCGGCAAAAGCATTTGGCGAGATCGCTCGCGCTCGCGCCTCGTGCTTGCGTAAACTGTGGTGATATTTTGGCATACGCCTGGCGGCGTTTCCGCGCACCGAAGCGGGCTTCCTTGAGCTTTTGGTCGATACTGCCGAACACCGAAAAAACATTCGGGAGCATGGAACCGGAATTCTATCTTGAGCAACCGCCTGATCCTTCGAATCGCGTTTCTCTCTCGACCGAATTGGATAGCGTCGGATGTCGAAGAACTTTGGTAACCTGGAGGTGGGGGCAGCAAAGCCGAGACAGCGCACACCGCGCCGGCATACTACTGAATAAATCATTTGAGCGCGCTCGTCTTGGGCGTCTAGTGCCGCTCCGGCATCCACGCGTGCACACGACGGGGCACCATCATCTTGGGACGACTCGAATGCACAACAGTCCAGCCGTCGGCGTGGTGGATCCGAATTGCCGCGTCCATGAGACCAATAATCTTTTCATTGCTGGCAGTTCGGTATTCTGCACGGGAGACTATGCCAATCCGACCCTCACCATCATTGCTCTGGCTATTCGGCTGGCCGAACACCTGAAAAAAGAGCTTCAGCCGTTGATGGTAAGACAGCGAGATTAGGATCGGAGATGGAAGATAGAAGATTGGAGATCGAAGAGGATTGGCTCCCGTCTTCAAGCTGCTATCTTCTAGCTCCCGTTCGCTAACGCATGCCCAACTTCTTTATTCCATTCGCACTGACATGCATTGTGTTGCTGGCGGCAGTGGTGGTGCGCCCACGCCTCATTTACGAATATCCGTATTTCATGGCGGCGACGTTTACGGCGTTCATTCTCCCGCAAGCTTACGCGCTTTACCGGGATCAATGGGGGGGCATTTATCTCCGGATGACGCTGCTAATGTGTTTCCTGTGCGTTGCGTGTTGCTGGCTGGGTTATCAACGCCGTCCTCATCCCGCGCTTCTTTCCAAACTTAATATTCCCATTGATCTGGCGCGTTTTCTGCAAGGCGGCATTGTCCTCGTGCTCATCGGCCTCTTTTTCACCTACAAATCCGGAACGGCGCCGGAGGAAGAATTGTCGAGCAGAATGACCGGGATCTCGACGGTTTATCTTTTCTTCGGTGGTCTCGTTTATCCCGGCTTCGCAATCTGTTTTTACTGCGCGCTCAAACGAGGATGGATTATTGCGTGGCTTGCCGCATTCGGCGCCGCCGTGATCCCCATCCAAGCGGCCCTGTTCTACGGACGGCGCGAGCCGACCGTCCTCTTTCTTATGTCCGTGGGACTCGGAGTGTTTTTTATCAAGGGAAAATCTGCGCCGCGCTGGGCAATTATCGCGGCCGTCATGGCAGCAATGCTCTTTATCCCGTCGACCTCCGAATACCGGCAACTGGCCAATGAACATCCCTTCGACGCGTTTAGAGAGATCAACTTCATGGAACAATTCCGAGGTGCTCTTGACCCTGATGCAATCAGTGAATTGAAAAATGCGACGGCGCTGA
The DNA here is from genome assembly GCA_005887855.1 of Verrucomicrobiota bacterium. The sequence goes on from VBQB01000289.1 coordinate 7,192, forward strand.
TAGCGGCGACGCAAGAGACAGGAGATTACGAATTTGGTGTGGGCTATTGGAACCAGATTGTTTTCCGTTTCGTTCCAGCGCAATTCCTGGGCAGGGATTTCAAGGATTCGCTCATGATCGGGGGAGAGCAACGCGACATGAGCGACTTCGTTTACGACGTGCTCGGATTTCAGTTGCCGGTAGGGCTAACTGTTACGGGCATGGGCGATGCGTTTAACGAATTCGGTTATCTTGGCTGCCTGTTTTTCGCTGCAGTGGGATACTTATTTAAGACCCTTTGGGCCGCAGCGAACCGCCCAAACGGGATCGTCGCGCAAATCCTCTATATTCAAATCACGACATCAGCTATGCGGGCTGCCACGCATCAAACAATAGATTTCCTGCCCGCGTTTATTTATGGCCTGACCTTTATTGGTGCAATCGGATTCTACGCGAGAGAGCGTGGTGTTTTTGCCGCTCCGCTTTCGTCGCCCCCCGTGCCCGCTCAGCTCCTCTCGAAGTGAGAGTCGCTGTCATTTTTCACCGCATCGGTCCCTATCATTGCGCGCGACTGGAAGCAGCGGCGCGCCATTGCGATGTCACCGGCATCGAGATCGCAGCGGAAACGCAGGATTACGCATGGTCGCCTGTCGAAGGCGCCGCGGGATATTCGCGAGTCACTTTGTTTCCCAGTGGAGATACGCGAACGATGTCCGCGAAGCAGGTTTCTGAACGTGTCGAAGATGGATTGCAAAGTTGCAGCCCGGATGCAGTAGCGATCCCAGGATGGTCCGATAATGCTGCCATTGCTGGGCTTCGGTGGTGCGCCGAAACCGGCACGCCGGCAATCTTAATGTCGGAGAGTACGGCCGACGATGACCAGCGGGTTCGATGGCGTGAATGGGTCAAGCAACGGATCGTCGATCTTTATTCAACGGCGCTTGTGGGCGGTCAGCGTCACATTGACTACCTGGTTGAGCTGCGAATGCCGCGTGACCGGATCTTCACAGGATATGATGTCGTGGACAATGATTACTTCGCGCGAAGCGCATTCGAAATTCGAAATTCGAAATTCGAGATTCGAAAAGATTACGGATTGCCGGAGAATTATTTTCTCGCGTCGGCACGGTTCATTAAAAAAAAGAACCTTCCGACACTTATCCGGGCCTATGCCGAATATCGCCAGATGGAAGAGGATGGAGACAAGGGGCAACGGACAACAGACAACAGACCTTGGGATTTAGTCCTTGTCGGTGACGGGCCGCTGAAGACTGACCTTTGTCGTCTGGTATCCGACCTCCGTTTGCACGCCCACGTGCACCTTCCAGGCTTCAAACAGTACGACGAGCTGCCGGTTTACTACGCGCTGGCCAAGGCATTTGTTCATGCCAGCGCGACCGAACAATGGGGATTGGTCGTGAACGAAGCGAGCGCATCGGGTTTGCCAGTGATCGTGTCGAATCGCTGTGGATGTGTGCCGGAATTGGTGCAGGACATTGGGTTTACCTTTGATTCCATGAACCAGCATGAGCTGGCCTCGCGATTGTTCGAGATGGCTTCGTTATCAGACGACGAGCGAGAACGCCTTGGACATGCGAGCCGCAGGATCGCAACGGACCTCGGGCCGAATCGCTTCGGTGAAGGACTGAAGCGTGCCGCAACGATGGCAATTGATCTTCCGCCAAGGAAATTTCGAGCGTTCGACCGCGCAATCCTGTTCGGCGCGACGCGATTTCGGCGATGAAGATTGCGTATCTGTTGAATTCGGTTTCGCGAAAGGCTGGCGGTCTGTTTGAAATTTGCAAACGACTTGCACAGACAACCTGCCGTGAAAAAGAAATTGTCGTCCTCGGCGTGGAGGATGAGTTCACGAAGACGGACATCGTCGAGTGGGCGCCTTTAAGGCCAACCGTTTCTTCACCTGTATTTGCGCGCAGTTTCGGCTACGCCCCCGGCTACGCGCAATATCTCGCGGAGATATGTCCCGATATTGCGCATGTGCATGGGCTCTGGACGTATCCTTCATTTGTCGGATATCGGTGGCATCGGCGCACAAACCGGCACCTCATATACACTGCACACGGCATGCTCTCCCCGTGGGCGCTCCGAAATTCGGCGTGGAAGAAGCGCTTGGTGCGCGCGTTATGGGAGGACGCCGCCCATCGCAGCGCAGCCTGCTTTCACGTCAATTCGGAGGCCGAACATCTAACGTTGCGCCGGCACGGTTTGCGCATTCCAATTTGCATCATTCCGAACGGAATTGATCTGCCGGCTAGTCAGAGTTCAGAAGTCGGCAGTCTGGAATCAGGCTTGGCGTCCGTCGCGCGAGGGAGAAAGCTGCTGCTCTATCTGGGGAGGCTACATCCAAAGAAGAATTTGGTGAATCTGATTCGCGCGTGGAAAGAAGCTCTCAACTCTCATCCATCAACCCTCAACTCTTGGATGCTCGGCATCGCGGGCTGGGATCAGGGAGGACACGAAAAGAAGCTAAAGCGGCTCGCTCGTGAACTCGGAATGTCGTTCGTAGAAGTCGGCATAGCTGGCGCGAGGAAACATCAAACATCAAACATCGAACATCGAACATCGAACGATGCCTCTGTTATCTTTCTCGGTCCCCGGTTCGGGGCGGGCAGGGATGCGTGTTATCGCGCATGCGACGCATTTGTACTGCCTTCGCTTAGCGAAGGACTACCGATGACAGTGCTGGAAGCATGGGCTTATGCAAAACCGGTGCTGATGACGCCCGAATGTAATCTTCCGGAAGGCTTCGTCGCGGGAGCGGCGTTACAAATCGGCACGACCTCGAAGGAAATTGCCGCAGGCCTAAAACAACTGATTGAAATGAGTGATGACGATCGAAAAGCGATGGGTGCGCGCGGTCGGGCTCTGGTAGCGGAAACGTTCTCATGGCGACGAATTGGCGAACAGATGCGGTCGGTTTATGAGTGGGTACTGAGCGGCGGCACACCACCGGAGACGATTAGGCTATGAGAGAAGGAGTTAGAAAGTAGCAGTTTGAAAGATCACGCATGCTGGACATTCAACAAAACCGTCGCACGAGGAAATATTCGTTCGGCGAGATGACCCGCCGGGTGTTATGGGCTTTGGCCCAACCGCTCTTCCGGTTTAGTCCAAGACCGTGTTTTGGGTGGAGGCGATTTCTGCTCCGCTGCTTTGGAGCGAAGATCGGCCGCAATGTTCACGTTTATCCTTCGGCGACGATCTATTTTCCATGGAACTTGGAAGCAGGAGATGAAAGCGCTATTGGCGAATACGCATTCATTTATAATCTCGGCCGCGTCACGATCGGGGCGCGCGCTACCATATCGCATCGGGCACATCTTTGTGGGGGAACGCACGATCACACGAAACCGGATTTTCCATTGCTGCGTCCGCCGATTATGATCGGCCCCGAGGCGTGGATTTGCGCGGAGGCGTTCGTCGGGCCGGGCGTTACGATCGGCGAAGGTGCGATTGTGGGTGCAGGGGCGGTGGCAATGAAAGACGTGAGACCCTGGAGAATTGTTATCGGGAATCCGGCACGCGAAAGCAGAAGACGCGAGATCACTGAATGAGCGAGCGGTCCAACACACGGGTGCCGTTGTCGGTGCTTGTCCCGGTTAAAAATGAAGCTGCGAACCTGTGCGACTGTCTTGCCAGCGTTGCGTTCGCAGATGAAATCGTCGTAGTTGATTCGGCAAGCACGGACGGAACGCAAGAGATCGCCACCGCGGCCGGAGCGCGAGTGGTGCAGTTCGTGTGGAACGGAAAATTCCCACGAAAAAAAAACTGGGCACTGGAAAATATTCCCTGGCGACATGAATGGGTGCTGATCATCGACGCGGATGAACGGATCACGCCGGAATTGGAGCGCGAAATCAGCTTGGCTATTCGTCACAGCGACGCGGATGGATTTTATCTGAACCGCCGATTTTGGTTTCTCGGCGGGTGGATCAATCACTGCGGGTATTTTCCGAGCTGGAATTTGCGTCTATTTCGGCATCGGCTCGGTCGATACGAAAGGATTGAAATCGATGACAATGTTCGATCCGGAGATAATGAGGTGCACGAACACGTATTGCTCAATGGCCGCGCAGAATATCTTTCCGTTGCGATGGAGCATTATGCGTTTCCCGATGTCGCCAGCTTCATTGAGAAACACAATCGCTATTCCACGTGGGAAGCCGAGGCGCGCGAACAACTGTATCAAGGGGCGGGCCAGAACACTTTACGAGCGACGCCGTTTGGAACGGCGCTGGAGCGCAAGCGATGGCTAAAGAAGCTCTCTGTCGGTTGCTCGCGTGGTACGAGTTCGTGAGTGTGGTCAAGACCCGCAGGATGTCAGCTCGCCGGAACACAGGAGGCGTGAATCGTGAATCGTGAATGAAGGAATGGGCTCTAAGGTGCAAGATCACAAAGGTTCGACGCCTGGGACTCGATGGGAAAATGGGGGCTTTCCAGTTCTTTCCGTTGAGCATATAATTCCGGCCCTCAATGGTGACTAGCGAACAGTCCAACGTTGTAGCCCGAAAATTTCCCGGGCTGGAACGCGCGAACTCGATAGGCCGGCAGGAGTCAAATCAAAGCACTTTCCGCCGAGACCTGGCTGCACGCCTGTCGCGCTTTGTGAGGCACGAATGGTCAGTCGCGCTTCTTTATCTTTTTCTGGATGTGGTGAGTTGGATCGCAATCTATTCAGTGGTCGGCTGGTTTCGGCGTGATGCATTCTATGCCACGCCGTTTCAATTCTTCGTCATCGACCTGATACAACTCGCCGTCATTGTGCAGGCGCTTTACTTCATCGGCGGGTACGATCGCGCCGTCGAAAAGCGGAGTCTGATTTATGCGACCGAGCATGTTCTTACCATTATGGCGGCGGCCGCGCTCAGCGCGATGCTGATTTATTCGGCCGCGACGTTCGATCAAACCATGAAACCGAGCCGCGGTGTGCTGCTTTTGAGTTTCATGATTTTCCTGCCGGTGTCTTTGTTCTACCGACGCTGGATCCGAAAATACGTTGTCGCCAGCAGCGCCAATCGGTCATTTCTCGTGATCGGCAGCGGCCTGGCAGCAGCGCGTTTTTACGAAGCCTATCAGAACTCACCGAACGGACAGCAGCTTGATTTTGTCGATCTGAGTAATGAGCGCGTAGGCCAGCCAATCGCCGGTGAAGGGTCGCCGATGGTGAAAGGGGACCTTGCCCGCAAACTGAATGATTTGGGCGAGCATTACAGCGGAATTATCTTGACCGAGAGAGCGGACTCGCTTGGCACGCAACTACTAGAGCGCCTGGTGCGAGCGCAGTTTCAACACACCCGTGTCTACACGTTGGAATCATTTTACGAAACCCATTGGCGTTATGTCCCGCTTAATATTGTCGATCCGGTTTGGCCACTCCAGACTGGTTTTCAACTTGCTCGCACATCGCCCTATCATTATCTCAAGCGCTTTTTCGATGTCGTTGCATCCGCTGTGGCTTTGATCGTTTGCGCTCCGCTTTTCGCGCTGATCGCTCTGCTCACCAGGGTCGGAGAGGGACGGCCGGTTTTTTTCCGGCAGGAACGGACCGGCCGGGACGCAAAGCCTTTCATCGTTTTCAAATTCCGAACGATGCTGCTGGACTCGAATAAGACAGACGCAGACATTTACACCCGGAAAGGCGACCCGCGGATCACGCCGCTCGGGAGTTGGCTGCGGAAGCTGCGGCTCGATGAGTTGCCGCAACTTTGGAATGTCTTCAAGGGTGACATGAGCCTGATCGGCCCACGCGCGGAATGGACCAAGTGCGCCGAACGCTATGAGCAGACCATTCCGTTTTATCATTTTCGGCACCTGGTGAAACCGGGGATCACCGGCTGGGCGCAGGTGAATTATCCTTATGGGGAGAGCGATGAAGACGCGGTCGAGAAGCTCCAGTATGATCTCTACTACATCCGGCATTACTCTCTGAAGCTCGATGCGATGATCGTGTTGAAAACTGTGCACACGATGCTGTTTGGAAAAGGCCGATAGCAGCTAGACGACAGAGATCAGAGGTCAGTCGCTGCAATGGCAGGCGTGTCGCCTGCGGCGTCGAAGAACAAAGAACTGAAATCTTTGCAGCCGGCACGGTTGCCCCTACAGGGAAAAGCAGTAGTCGGTGGTCAGCAGTCGTTCTGACTCGTCACTTGTCGCTCGTTTGTCTAATTTGCATTTGTCATGGGTTCCTTTCGCGACGCGGCACGCTGGGTTTTTTGCGCCGCTCTTGTTTACGCTCCATGGGCGTACGGCGGCACAACATCCGCGAGCATCCAAATAATTAACTGGCTGCTGTTAGCCGCGCTCATCCTTTGGGTCATCGAGCTACTTATTAGCGGGCGGAGGCCAACGTTTCCGCGCCTTTTGCTTTTCTTAACATGCGCTCTGGCCGGGATGGGTGGTTGGATGGCCCTCAACGCGAAGTCGATCTACGACTCTGATTTTTATGCGTTTGTGCCACTGTGGAATCTCGCGCCGCAGTTGGCTGGTTCGGTTGATTACGCTACTAGCGCCGCATGGATGACGCGATGCACACTACTGCTTTGCGCAGTTTTGTTCGTTGCCGATCTCTCTCAGAGCAACCGGTGGTTGCTGCGGTTATGGCACACGATCGGCCTCGTCGCCGGCTCGATCGCGTTTCTCGGTTTGCTGCAAAAGGCCACTGGCGCACGAATGATTTTCTGGCAGGAAGCGCCGCCTTGGGGAGCAACTACTTTTTTTGCGACCTACTACTATCACGGAAATGCCGGGGCATACTTGAATCTGGTCTGGCCGCTAGCCGCAGGTCTGGCCGTGCGCGCTTTTACGACGTCATCCCGTCCCGGCATGCGCGCATTGTGGATGAGCGTGTTTATTCTGACTCTTGCCGCAGTTGTGGCTAACACGTCGCGAATGGCCCAACTGATCGCGCTTTTGTTGTTTATCGCCCTTTGGATGAAACTTGGACCGCTGCTTCTACGAAAACTTTCGCGCATTGAAAAAAATATCGTTGTCGCTGGCGCGATCGCGATTTTTTTGACATTAGTTGCGCTCGGCCAGGCGACTCACTTGGAGCAATCGTTGGACCGCTGGCAATCAGTGAGTGAGCGGATTCCAAACGATGCCCGT
>VBQB01000290.1 GCA_005887855.1 Verrucomicrobiota bacterium
ACCGGGCAAGCCGAATGCGATGTCCGGACTGTGAAGGCGCGGACTTTCGAGAAAACTCACGATCGACGGCGAAAGTTTGGCGAAAAGGCCATCCGGCGCGGCTTTGTAAGGTTCCAGCAACCAGGGAATCAAAAGCGTCGAGAGCGCCGAGCCGGCGTTGATCGAAAAATAAAACCAGTTAAAGACGCGAGTCAGCAGATGCTTGTTCGTCTCGCCGAACTGATCGCCGACATTGGTTGAAACACATGGCTTAATGCCGCCCGCGCCCATTGCGATCATGAGCAGACCGATGGCGAGCAAGTAGCGCGGCTCAATCGCGTGCGCCACCGGCGAGCCCATCAAAGCCAGAGTGAAGTGACCGCCGCAGTAAACGATCGACAACCACAAGACGACTCGGAATTTTCCGAAAACGGCGTCGGCGAGGATCGCGCCGAAGATTGGCAGAAAATAAAGGGCCGAAACGAAAGTGTGATACCACGCTTCGGCGTTCGCGGGTTGCATCACGCTCAAGTGCCCCATTTTGTCCAATAGGTACTTGGTCATGAAGATAGTCAGAATGGAATTCATCCCGTAATAAGAAAAGCGCTCGGCGGCTTCGTTCCCGATGATGTAGGGAACGCCGGGTGGCATCGTACTGATCTTCGGCGGCGACGTTAAGTAATTGTGTTTAGCCATGTGATCTCCTTTGCCTAACGAGGTTCGTGCGGAAAAAATTCGGCAGGCGTTGGTGAGGATGAGGACTTTTCAGAATCCGCTTTAGTGGCGTGAGACCAGGATTTTGCCGGATCGATCTGTTCTCTTTGGACTTCTGGCATTTCGCCGAGGGGATGTTTCTCGCATGATGAACAAAACGGCAGCAACCCGGCCGCGACACCAACGACGACCTTGCGAAGGAAAAAAGCCATAATGCGCTGGCACACTAATTGTCGATCCTTGGCTCATGCAAGATTAAAGCGCGGCGGAGGTTTCGGCGGGTAATGGCGACAATTGCCTCTACAAATGATTGAAAGACGCGGCTGCGGCATTACTATCTGGCGCGGTGGCTCGCACAGAAAGACACAGCGCTTGGAACGAAGTCTTCGCCCTCATTTTGCTTGGGGTCGGAACGCTTCTCTTTCTTGCACTGATTTCCTATACGCCGAAGGATGTCCCATCCTGGGTTTGGTTTAGTAATATCTCGCCAGCAAATCATCCTGCCCAAAATTTCATCGGCCCATTCGGTGCGATCGTCGCGGGGATTTGCTATCAGCTGATAGGCGCTGCCGCATATCTTTTGGCGGCGATTCTGCTCGGATTTGGCGCAGCGAAATTGTTTCACCCGAATCTGCGCGTAACGCGGCGGATAGCATGGATTGTTCTTTTTATCGTCTCGGGCGCCTGTCTATTGCATCTGCAACCGTACCATTTGCGCGGCTGGCATGCTGCTTTCAACATCCAAGGGCCCGGGGGTTGGATCGGTTATGGCTTTGCCGATGAGCACCACGGTCTGTTGTGCGTTGCTCTGGGTAAAGTCGGCTCGCTTATTCTCTTAAGCGGAGTTTACCTGACGACGCTGATCCTGATGACTGGACTGCGGCCGGTGCATCTTATTCGCCAAACGATCGTTACCATGCGGCGCGCAAATGTGAACCTGCAAGATTGGCGATTGCGCCGGCGAGTCCGAAAATCCGACCTTAAAGGAAAATTGGAAATCAGTGAGAAACAGCTCGAGAAGCAGAGGAACTTGCTCGAAAAGAAATTGAAAAGGAAAGGCGTGTCCCTGCCTGAGCCGGCCGCGGATGACCTCGCAAATCGACCGAAGCCAAAAGTGGTCGATACAACCGCCCTGCCAGGCGAACACGCACCGAGCCCTAGAAAACCATCTCTGGCCGAGTTGCGCGCGACTGGTGTGAAAGCGAAACCTGCTCCCAGCCTGAGTAGTCCAGCATGGAAGTCCGAAAATTATGTGCTGCCTGGAGTGGATTTGCTCGATGAGCATGATCTGGAAGGGCGCGCGGCCGCGGATCCCTCGGAACTGGAGCGGGTCCAGCAGATTTTGATTGATACACTGGCCCAGTTCGGCATCGCAGTGGCGCCTGGCGACATCACCAAGGGTCCCACCATTACACGCTATGAAGTGTATCCGGCTAAGGGGGTCCGCGTGGACAAGATCGTGAGCCTGGAGCGCGATCTTGCGCGTGCGACACGCGCCGAGCGTATCAATATTCTCGCGCCCATTCCGGGCAAGGACACCGTGGGTATTGAGCTCGCAAACAGCCGGAAAGTGAAGGTGACATTACGTGAACTCTTGCAATCGCCCGACTGGGACGAGGCGAAGGGACACGCGAAAATTCCGCTGGCGCTCGGTAAAGACGTCTATGGCAAAGCCATCATCACCGATCTGGCGCAAATGCCCCATCTGCTCGTAGCTGGCACCACGGGCAGCGGGAAAAGTGTCTGCATCAACGCGCTCATCGCCAGCATGCTCTTTCGATTTACGCCAGAAGAGCTGCGTTTCATCATGATCGATCCGAAGGTAGTTGAGATGCAGTTTTATGATTCTCTGCCGCATCTCGCCTTCCAGATCGTGACCGATCCAAAGAAAGTGCTGCTGGCCTTGCGGTGGTTGATTGATGAGATGGAACGCCGCTATAAAATTTTCGCCCGCGTTGGCGTGCGCAACATCATCAGTTTCAACGCCCGGCCCCCTAAAAAGGAGGACGTCGATCTTGATGAGGATGCTGTAGCCGCGGTCGTCGACCCCGGTCTGGCGTCAGCAGCGCCAGCTACAAAAGAGAGCGTCCAAATTCCCGACAAAATTCCTTATATCGTGGTCATTATTGACGAACTAGCCGACCTGATGCAGACCGCACCGGCCGATGTGGAGAGCGCGATCGCGCGCATCACCCAAATGGCCCGCGCGGCTGGTATTCATCTGATCGTGGCGACGCAGACGCCGCGCGCGGATGTCATCACCGGAGTCATCAAAGCGAACATTCCGAGTCGGATTGCATTTCAAGTCGCCTCCAAGATCGACAGCCGGGTGATTCTAGACGAAAACGGCGCCGACCGTTTGCTCGGGCAGGGGCGACATGGTTTATTTCCCACCGAGCATTTCACGTCTCATTCGGGCAAGGCGTACTTGTGACCGACGATGAAATTCGCCGCCTGGTTGAATTTGTTTCCGCGCAAAGCCCACCGGCTTTCGACACGGCAATGCATGAGAAACTTCAATCGGCAGCGACGCCAGAGAATGACGTAACGGAGGAGGACGAAGAGCTGGTGGAGAAATGTCTGGAAATCATTCGGCAGGAAAAACGCGCCTCCACTTCACTGCTTCAGCGCCGGTTGCGGCTCGGTTACACGCGCGCCGCGCGCATCGTTGATATTCTCGAACAGCGCGGTATTTTGGGTCCCGGCGAAGGCGCCAAGCCACGCGAGATTCTGGTCGATCTCGATGCCGCCGTTTAACCGGCATTGATGCGATGACAATCGAAGGTCTCGGTAAAAAGTTTCAGGAGGCAAGGCGTGCGCGGAATCTGACGCTCGACGAAGCAGCGCGACTGACCAAGATTCGCCCGGCACGGCTGGCCGAGATCGAGGCGGATGATTTTTCGCAGTTTCCCAGCCTTGCCTATGCAAAAGGTTTCCTGCTCATCTACGGCAAATTTTTGGATGTTGATGTAACCCCATATCTCGAAGCATTTGAAGAGTCGGAACATATCACGGTCGATGGGTACTCATACCTCCAGGAAAATCCCGCGCCAAAAGCAGCCAGCACGCCTATTGTCCGCCCTTCCAGCCGCGATCGTATCTCACCGATGCCGCTCATTATTGGAGTGTTGGTGCTAGTCGTCGGCTTTTCGGTGATGAAATTGATTCTCAATTTGCAGCGAATTGCGCCGCGGCGCGCGGAGCCCACGGCGGAAGTCTCACCGAGCGCCTCTTCGATTCCAAGCTCCGTGGCTCCGTCGCCAACGAGCACCGTGGAGCTCGCAGCAAGCAGCGTTGTACCATCGGCCCCGCCGTCAGCCACGGTTACGCCAATAGCGAGAGCAGTTGCGGTAGCTTCCACGCCGAAGCCGAGTGAGCCGGAAGTGCGACGCGCTCAACCGGTACGGCCGGAGGATCTCGCGAAAGCGCGCTCTGACGTGAGTGCGTCGCCAGCGACATCAACCGGACAGAACTTTGTTGCTATTCGGCCACTCAAGAGAACCTACATCAAAGTCATCGTGGATAACGAAAGCGCGAATCCCGCTCTCGAGCGTTGGATTTCGCCGGCGGATGGAACGGTGGAATTTCGCGGCAAACACGTCGCCGTGCGGGTTCTCGATCGCGACGCCGTTCAGATCAAGAAAAATGGCAAGACGCTCGAAGAGGGCGACGACGACGTAACTGTCGAGTAAAGCGTGGTGACCACGGAAGAAGAGGCGGCTCCAGCGGCAGCTCAGACCCTACAGGAGTCTGACGTCTTGCCATCTCAGGCGACAGGTTTGCCGCGACACCCGACAAAAGTTGGCATGATCAGCCTCGGCTGTGCCAAGAACCTTGTCGATGCGGAGGTCATGCTCGGCAGTGTCCAGCGATGCGGAATGGAAATTACGTCGCGCGCACAGGATGCCGATGTTCTGGTGATCAACACCTGCGCGTTCATCGATTCAGCGAAGGAAGAATCGATCGAAGCGATCTTGGAAGCGCATCACCAACGTGTTTTAAACAAGCGAGCAAATCAAAAGTTGATCGTGAGCGGCTGCATGTCGCAAAGATTCCCGAGTGAGCTTCGCGAGTCCCTTCCGGAGGTGGACGCGTTCATCGGGCTTGATCAGGTAAGTGAGCTTGGCGCGATCGTTGAGAAGATTGCAGCGCGACCGTCTCGGTTGCGAGATCGGAACGACACAAGCGGGGCGCATGCGCTACTTTTGACTCGCACGCGCCCCACGTACATTCCCGATTACGACACACCGCGCTTCCGACTTACGCCACGGCACTCGACTTATGTAAAAATTGCGGAAGGGTGCAATCACCCGTGCAGTTTCTGTGTGATCCCGCAAATGCGCGGAAGACACCGCAGCCGACCCCCTGAATCTGTTCTCACGGAGATTCGGGAGCTCGTCAGCGAGGGCGCGCTCGAGATCAATTTGATCAGTCAGGATACAACGTATTACGGAATGGACTTGTGGCCGGAGAGAGCGGGACCCCGTCAGCCGGTTGATTCGACGCGAGGACCAACTCTTGCCGCGTTGCTTCGCGAAATTCAAAAGATCGAAGGCGAATTCTGGGTGCGACTGCTTTATACACACCCGGCTCATTGGAGCGACGAATTGATCGAGACGATTGCAGAATGCGACAAGGTCGCGCGCTACATCGATATACCCTTACAGCACATCGATGAGTCGATGCTCGGGCGCATGCGACGGCAAACCTCGCGCGCGCATATCGAGAGGTTGATCGACAAATTGCGCATCGGAATTCCTGGTGTCGCCTTGCGCACGACCTTCATCATCGGATTTCCCGGTGAAACGGAGGTGGAGTTTGAGACGCTGCTCAATTTTATTGAGCGCACTCGATTTGAACGACTCGGCATTTTCAAATACTCGCAGGAAGAAGGGTCGCGCGCGGCGAAAATGCCGGACCAAGTCTCGGCGAGGAACAAAAATGCTCGCTATCGAATTGCGATGTCGATCCAGCAACAGATCGCACACGAAGTTACGCGCGCGAAAGTCGGAACTGATTTAAAGTTGCTGGTTGATGAGGCGCATATCGCCCGCAGCGAAGCAGACGCCCCGGATGTCGATGCGCGCATCATTTTATCAAAGGCGGCCCCGGTGGGCGAATTCATTTGGCGCAGGATCACCGGAAGTCGCGGATACGATCTCTTGGCTTAAGGTCCTGCTCGGTTTGCGGGAGCCAGATTTTTTCGCCCAATGAACTTAGCGAGTGACAAGCCGGCCATTTTCGAGCAATGTTTTTGGGAGTGATTCGCCACGTCTAATGCCCAATCCACACGAACCCAAAAAGGAGACCGTTCACATTGCCTTGCCGCCGCAGCTTCCAGCGGAACCGCCTGGCGGGGACACAAAATCGCATGACGAGGCGCCCCAATT
>VBQB01000291.1 GCA_005887855.1 Verrucomicrobiota bacterium
TGGTCGCCACTATTTATTACCTTGATGCATCGACGGAAGTCGACTTTGTGGATTTCTTCGAGCGCACGATGAAGCCGGTCCTGCGCGAAGCCGGTGCATCCATCCCCGCATATTTCATCACCGAAGATCATCCGAACACTTTCCATGCGCTGCCGGTGCGCGAAAATGTGAACGTCTTTGTCTGGTTTTCACACTTTTCAGATCGAGGGGCCTATGAACATCACACTGCAGCTCTTACTAATTCCACGCGTTGGAGCAATGAGATTGCGAAAGAATTAGCCGGTCGTCTGAAAGGGCGTCCGGAAGTATTGAAGCTCTCGCCGACGGCGCGTTCACAATTACGCGGTTGATGTGTTCGGGTCCGCTTACCCCACTGCCGCGATCACCTTGAGTTCGATCGCGATCGGCGTGGGCAGCGCGTTGACCTCAATCGTCGTGCGGGTTGGATTTGGTCTGCCCCTCCCGGCAAAATACTCCGCATAGAGCCGGTTGTAGACCGGAAAATCTTTCTCCATGTTTGTGAGAAAGACAGTGACGTCGATGATGTCCTGCCACGTCGCGCCGGCGTCTTCCAGAACGAATCGAACGTTTTCGAACACCGCGTGACATTGCGTTTCGATGTCGTAGCTGACGATGTTGCCAGCTGAATCGAGCGTGACGCCTGGGATTTCTTTGCTGCCGCGCACGCGCGGCCCGATGCCGGAAAGAAAGAGGAGATTGCCGACGCGCTTGGCGTGCGGAAACGCGCCCACCGGTTCGGGCGCGCGGGAACTTTCAAACGATTGACTCATTTATTGATGATTAGGTTCGGTTCAAGGTTCGAGTTTAAGCTTCAGAATCCGATTCGTTGACGATTTCAGACCGCAAGCTTTTGACCGGCGGCAGGAGATCTTTGAAGGTCGCGGCATAAATATCCCACACGGTCAGGAATAAGCCGCACACGATTGGTCCGACGATGAAACCGATCGGTCCAAAAAGAAATAGCCCGCCGAGTGTGCCGACTAGAATTAGAAGATCCGGCATCTTGGCATCTTTCCCGACGAGGATGGGACGCAGAATGTTATCAATCGTTCCCACCACCGCGGCGCACCAGGCGAATAAGAGCAGTCCGGCCAGAACCTGACCGGTCACGATCAAATAGATCACGGCCGGCACCCAGATGAGGGCCGCGCCAATTCCCGGTACAATCGAAAGGATCGCCATGATCGTGCCCCAGAACGCTGCGCCATCGATGCCCGCTACCCAGAACGCGAAACCGGCGAGAGCGCCCTGAATAATGCCGATTACGAGTGTGCCCTTTACGGTGGCGCGCGTGATCGAGCTAAATCGTTGCAGCATCAGCGCTTCGTCCTCGTCACGCAGCGGCAGGTAATAGAAAATTTTCTCCAAAATTTTCTCGCCGTCCTTCAGGAAAAAAAACATCGCATAAACCATGACGAACAGATTCAAGAGAAAAACAGCCGTAGTGGCCGTCATTCGCGATGCTACCGTGACCAGGAAGCCTCCGATGGATTTCGCCGCCGCGCCGACGCTCTCGACCAGTTGTTCCTGGCTTGGCACGTGATCGGCCAGGGCCGGAAACCTTTGCACGAGCCAATCGTGTGCGTTGAAAGTGCTGGCGGCGCCGAAGTGTTGTTGCACCCACGGGATCGCTTGATTACTGACGGCCAGCGCCTGTTGCACGACCACTCCAAGAAATGCACTCAATGGCCCAGCCACGACGATGAAAAGAATTAGGAGCGTGACGGTCGCGCCGAGCGATCGCCGACCTCGAAGCAGCCGCGTGATCCACCGATAAAGTGGGTGGCATAATCCAGCCAGCAATGCGCCGAGCAGGAGAGGTTTCAGGAAAGGCCAGGTTACGGCAAGAAAAAGCGCGGAGACCGCGACCACCAAAATGACAACAAAGGCGGTGCGAAATCTTCTCCCGCCAATGTCCGCTGGCTCCATTAGCAGAGTATTACACTAACCGGTGAGAAACCGGAACAACATCCGGCCTAAGCGGCGCTAACCTCTAAACGTTCACGATAACTTTTGAAAAGTTAGGCAGAAAAACGGGATTTGAGGTTGCAGCTCAACTGTCATTATGCACGGGAATAGCCGGGGCAGAAAGCGAGCTGAATTTTTTTGCGGATCGCGCGAGAGCTTTCAGCGCTTCCACTTCGCGATCTCGCGGCGGAGTATTTGTCACCAGGGAATTGAGCAGTTCCCGCGCGACCTGCGTCACGCCGTCGACCGCCCGGGTGAACGCATATTCGTTCACTTTGGAAGGTCTGGTGAAACCGCTCAGTTTTCTGACAAACTGAAGCGAAGATGCGCGAATTTCTTCGTCGGTGGCGGCCGGTTTGAAGTTATGCAGGGTTTTGATGTTTCGACACATAAGTTTTTGTTGGAGTAATCCCTTTATCTTGATGCAATCTGAACCAGCTGCAAGCGATGAGCTCGTTTCAGCCGCGTTGAAGGCATCATCGAATCTACGCTCACAGACCGAGGCAACGCGCGAATGTGCCAGCGTGGTGGAACGCTTCTACGAATTCCGAAAATGGGTAATCGATGAGGGGCTCTTCGATTCGCCCTACTTTGCGATGCAGACGTTTTTCGGCTCGGTGAAGAATCGCAATGCTTCTTCGCCGCCTTCGCGGCCGACGCCGCTTTGTTTCATTCCGCCGAATGGGACGCGCAGGTCGCGTACGAGCCAGCAGTTCACCCAGACCGTTCCGGTGTGAATTTTTTCGGCGACGCGATGCGCGCGATTTAAGTTTTGGGTCCAGACGCTTGAGGCGAGGCCGTAATCGGTGTCGTTAGCGTAGCCGATCACTTCTTCTTCGTTGTCGAACGGCGTGATCGTAATGACCGGACCGAAGATTTCTTCGCGGTTGACGCGACATGACACCGGCAAATCCGTGATGACGGTCGGCTGGAAGAAGTAACCCTCGCGGCACCGGTCGTTAGGCGGCTCCGGAGCGGTACCGCCGAGCGTGACCTTGCCGCCCTCCTTTTGCGCAAGATCGACATAGAACTTGATTTTATCGAGCTGCGTTTTGTTCACGATCGCACCCTGATCGGTCGTTTCTTCCAGCGGGTCGCCGCTCTTCAGTTGCGATGCTTTCTCGACGAAGCGATCGACAAAATCTTTGTAGGCGGAGCGCTCAACGAACACGCGCGAACCGCACAAACAAACCTGGCCCTGGTTCGCGAACGACGAGCGCACGCTGCCGGTGATAGCGGCGTCGAGGTCGGCATCGGCGAAGATGATGTTCGGGTTCTTCCCGCCTAGCTCGAGGGAAACTTTCTTGAACAGCGGCGCGCATGCTTCTGCGACTTTACGCCCAGTGACCGTGCCGCCGGTGAACGAGATCGTATTGATCTTCGGATGCGCCGTGATCGCGGCACCGACATTTGGCCCCGTGCCGTGCACAACGTTGAGCACGCCGTTTGGCAGTCCAGCCTCGCGACAAATTTCGCAGAGCAGGTAAGCCGTCATCGGCGTCAGCTCGCTCGGTTTGGCGATGGCGGTGTTGGCGACCGCGATGGCCGGCGCGATTTTCCAGGTCATCAGATAGAGCGGCAAATTCCAGGGCGAGATCAATCCGGTGATGCCGCGCGGCTGACGCAACGTGTAGTTAAACGCGACGTCGTCGGTGATGTGCGCTTCGGATTCTGTATGAAGGATCGCAGTCGCAAAGAAGCGGAAATTGCTCGCCGCTCGCGGAATGTCGAGCGAGCGCGCGAGTGAGAGCGGCTTGCCGGTGTCGATCGACTCGGCGCGCGCAAGTTTCTCCAAATCTCGTTCGATCAAATCGGCAATGCGCAGGAGGATGCGTGACCGCTCCGCGGCGGGTGTGCGCGACCAATCAGCGAATGCCCTTTCCGCTGCGGCGACGGCAAAATCGACATCGCGACTGTCGCCGTCCGCGACTTGGGAATAGGCCTTTCCTGTCGCGGGTTCGATGTTGTCGATATATTTCCCGCCAATCGGTTCAACGAATTGGCCGTCGACGAAGTTTTGGATCTGTACTGATTCAGTGCGCATCTGACACTTAGCTGGCGGACCGCTTAAGTTTAATTGTAGCCGTCGTAAATTTTCGGTTTCGCTGTTTGAATGTGTCGGTCAATTAGCGCGCAAAACTCATCGGTGTGCCAATGTTTTCGTGTAGCCCACCACGTTTGGAATCCAGGATACGCTGCGGTGTCGGCGAGTGTCCGCTCAAATCCGCGCTATAATCGCTAGTCAAGCATTCCATCTATGAGGCCAAGATAGAGACTATCGGCGAATCGCAAGAAACGCCCCAGATGCGCGCCAAGCCTGAGCTTCGCGGGGCCGTCCAACGCGTCAAACGATTGCAGCCCGCGGAGCCAGAGCGCAGCCAAGTCGGGATTCTCCACAAGGGTTTTCGTCAAGTCGCTCCAGTGCGTCGTTAAAACATTCATCGCCGTGCGTCGGCTTTCCTTGTTTTGATTGCGGATTTGGGCGGCGAGATAAATGAGCGAAATGATGACGCCTGCAGCGCCAAGCACCTGTCCGATCGCGCTGATCATCTCCCAGTTCATGGCTGTTATTCTAGCGACCGTGAAAAAATGGCCAACCCCGAAGCTTGACTTGGCAGCCGACGAAGTTTTGGATCCGGAAATTCAGTGTGCACAGGAGAGTTTAGACGCTCGGCGCTCAACGTCCAACATCCAACGCCCTGCGAAGTGGGCGCGAGATGCGGCAGCCTCGCCATCCACCAATCACTTATCACTAGTCACTAGAGAAACTGGTGAGGGAGTCGTCGTCGAACACCGCACGGTGGTTCCGCAAAAAACACCCAACGCCGAACATCCAGCAAAGTCGGTTGGAGTTAGGGCTGCGTCTCAGGCGTGGATTCTCGCAGGCGAACGATCTTCGTTGCGGAGGCACATCGCGGCGAAATCGGTAAATGCACACGAGCTGGCGGAAACGATACTCTAGTCCACGGGCGGGGGTCGGTGGTAACAACCGATAACCGATAACAGTTAACTCACTCGCGCGCCCCGTCCGCAGGGCATGCGCTGTTAGGTGTCAGGCTCGCTTCGCTGGCGGACATAGTATCGCAACCGGTACACCCAACCATTGAGCGGCTGACTCGCGCTCTCGAAAAGCTCGAACGGTGATCGTCACCGCTTCTTCCATTAACGATTCGTAGATTTGCGCGATAGCGAAGGAGTACTTCTTATCAGCGAAAATGGCGGAGTTAACCGGCTGCAGCACGCACCGTCGCCGGCGGGCTGCCTCTGACAAACGCTGCAGACTGATCTGAACTTGAGTGACGCCGGAGAGGTCCATATACCGGTCAAAGGGCGCGTCCTGCACATGCTCCTCCCACTCGATAAATTCCCTGACCTTATCAGCGAGTGCTCCGTCAAAAATCCCGATCGGATGCCAGGTCATTAAACGGAACTTCGGATAGTACACCGCGCGTGGGAAATCCTTAAGAACAGATTCTATGATCTCCTCGCTCACAGTATTCCTCTCAGGCCAGCGGTTGGCAGCGTGGTCCGATTAGCTGGTTGGGTGAATTGCGGTA
>VBQB01000292.1 GCA_005887855.1 Verrucomicrobiota bacterium
GGGCGCGGTCGCGGTCGAGCGACTCGGCAACGATCCGGCCGCGGAATGGAACCGGGGTGTGCATTCGTTGCTCGACGTCGATCCAACCCGCCGGTTCATCTGTCATTTCCCGCAGGACAACGCGATCATTTCTGTTGGTTCGGGGTACGGCGGAAATGTTTTACTTAGCAAAAAATGTCTTGCGCTGCGCATCGGCTCATACCTGGCGCAAAAGCAGGGTTGGATGGCGGAGCACATGCTTATTCTCGGAGTCGAATCGCCGGAGGGGCGCAAGCATTACGTGGTGGCGGCGTTCCCAAGTGCGTGCGGGAAAACAAATTTCGCCATGCTCATTCCACCGCAACATTTCAAGGACTGGAAAATCACCACGCTGGGCGATGACATTGCCTGGATGCAGATTCGCAATGGCAGGCTTTACGCAGTGAATCCGGAGAACGGTTACTTCGGGGTTGTGCCGGGCACGAGTTACAAGTCGAATCCAAACGCGATGAAATCGATCGCGCACGACACGCTCTACACGAACGTCGCGCTAACGGATGACGGCGACGTCTGGTGGGAAGGCAAAAACGGCGCTCCGCCCGCGCACGCCATCGACTGGCGTGGTAACGACTGGACCCCGCCGTCAAAAGAAAAAGCCGCTCATCCAAATAGCCGTTTCGCTACGCCGATGCGCAACAATCCCGTCCTCGATCCGGAAGTGGAACGCGGCGAGGGCGTGCCGATCAGCGCGATCATTTTCGGTGGCCGCCGCAGCGACACGATGCCGCTCGTGTTTCAGGCCTTTGACTGGAACCACGGTGTTTATCTCGGCGCGACCAT
Organism: Verrucomicrobiota bacterium; assembly: GCA_005887855.1. The sequence continues at coordinate 820 of VBQB01000292.1, forward strand.
GGCTTCAGAAACAACCGCGGCGGCGACCGGCGCGGTCGGGCAAGTGCGACGTGATCCCATGGCGATGCTGCCCTTTTGCGGCTACAACATCGGCGATTATTTTCGCCATTGGCTCGAGATCGGAAAGCGGCTGACTAATCCGCCACTCATCTTTAACGTGAACTGGTTTCGCAAGGGCACGGACGGAAAATTTCTCTGGCCCGGCTTCGGCGACAACATGCGCGTCCTGAAATGGGTGATCGATCGCTGCGAGGGAAGCGAAGCCGCGGTCAAATCCCCCATCGGATGGTTGCCGCGCCTGCACGATCTGGATCTTGCCGGGCTCGATATTGATCATAAACGCGTCGCCGAACTTCTCGGTATCGACCACGAGGAATGGCAAAAGGAATTGGCCGCGCACGAGACGTTTTTCCAGTCGCTAGGCGGCGTTGTTCCGCAGGACCTTCTGAAGCAACGGGAGGGTCTGGCCGCACGCTTTAAAGAATAGTTTGTAGGGGACGCTGTTAGCGTCCCGCCCCCAAAGGCATCCTCTTCCTTTAGCGCTTCAACGTCGCGTAACCATCGAAGCTGGGCCGATCACTCCCGCGAGACTGATCCGTGCACTAGTGGCCTGTTGGGCCAGCTCGCGCAGCAATTCGAATGATTCGAAGTCGCCGATCGCGTACTTGAACTCATAAATGATTCGTGTCGCGATACCGCCGTCAGTGAGTGTAATTCTGATCACGGCTCCTCCGCGGTGCTTGGACTATGGCGCCCGATTCTCGATTTCATGCTCGAAGCACGCATGGTGTTTTGCCTTTGCAAACTCTGTGCTGCGCCTGATAATTGCGCGCGGTAAATTAAAATCGACAGCACGAGGAACCGGGAAGGGTGGCTGAGTCCGGTTTAAGGCACTCGACTCGAAATCGAGCGTGGGGCAACCCACCGTGGGTTCGAATCCCACCCCTTCCGCCAATTTGATTCTCGCGGACGTTGGGATCCCTCGTCGACGCAAAATTAAAGGGGTTATTTTTCATGAAAACAAAAGCGATCGTCCCAAGTGGGAAACACGCGACGCGGCGTCGAGAAGCGAAATCACAAATGAGGATTCCTCCCGCGCCTCGAAGGATCGATTAAGAAAAAAAGGCCGCATGGAAAGAGCTTTTCCAAATCGAACAGAAGCCGGGCGTTTGCTCGCGGAAAAGCTCGTTAAGTATGCTGGTCGAGATAACGTGATTGTGCTTGGTCTTCCGCGAGGCGGGGTGCCCGTTGCCTACGAAGTAGCGCAACGATTGAAGGTGCCTCTCGATGTTTTTATCGTGCGCAAATTGGGCGTGCCCGGCTTTGAAGAACTCGCCGCCGGTGCGATCGCGTCCGGTGGCGTGCGCGTTTTGAACGAAGACGTCATGCGCGCCCTGCCTAACGCGGATGAGGCCATTGAATCGGTGACGGCCAAGGAAACAGCCGAGCTGGAACGACGCGAGCAAAGTTATCGACAAGGACGCCCCGCACCGGCACTGGACGGCCGTGTTGTCATTCTGGTAGATGACGGACTGGCGACCGGCGCAACCATGCGTGCCGCGGTCAAAGGGTTGCGACAGCGTGCGGTGGCGAAAATTGTCGTGGCAGTGCCGGTCGGTCCGCCGGATACGTGCCGCGAATTCGAGGAAGAAGCCGACGAAACCATTTGCGCGACCGCGCCCGAATTTTTTCAGGCAGTCGGTCAGTATTACGAAGATTTCCCGCAGACGAGCGACGAAGAAGTGCGCGAACTGCTCGCGCACGCCGCGCAAGATCGACGATGAACGACACCAAGCTCGTTCGGGAGATCGCGCAGCCACTCACCCGCAATGCTAACGATTACGATGCACTACTAAAGCTCATCGGCGAGGCGCGCATCGTCCTGTTGGGCGAGGCGTCGCATGGGACGCACGAATTTTATTTCGAGCGCGCGGCGATCACAAAAAGGCTTATTGCAGAAAAAAACTTCACCGTCATCGCGATCGAAGCCGATTGGCCCGATGCGTCTCGCGTTCATCGCTACGCGCGTGGTGCGGACGACGACGCGGATGCAAACGAAGCATTAGGCGGATTTCGCCGTTTTCCCACGTGGATGTGGCGCAACACTGTCGTCGTCGAATTCGTTGAGTGGCTGCGCGAGTTCAACCAACTCGCCACAGGACGAGGCCGTCCGATCTGCCACGTGACGGATTCGTCCAATCGGCGAACTGGCGGACATGTCGATCCAAAAAAAGCGCTGGCCGGATTTTACGGCATGGACCTTTACAGTCTCCACGCCTCAATCGACGCGGTCCTCAGCTATCTCAACAAAGTCGATCGCGATGCGGCCAAGCGGGCGCGACACCGTTACTCTTGCTTCGATCATTTCAACCGCGAGCCGCAGGAATACGGCTATGCCGCGACCGTCGGCGCGACCGAGTCGTGTGAAGACGAAGTGGTGGAGCAACTCGTCGAGCTGCGAAACAAGGCAGCGGAATTTTTGAGTCGCGATGGAGAAGTTGCCGCGGAGGAACTTTTCTTTGCGGAGCAAAACGCGCGGTTGATCAAAAATGCGGAGCAGTATTACCGGTCGATGTTTCGAGGTCGGGCATCATCGTGGAATTTGCGAGACCAACATATGGTTGAGACGATTGAAGCTCTGGTGGCACATCTCAATGGTAGCCGCCAACCGAAGGCGATCGTTTGGGCGCACAATTCGCACCTCGGCGATGCGCGCGCGACCGAGATGAGCCAACACGGCGAGCTGAACGTCGGTCAGCTTGTGCGCGAACGTTTTGGAAAGGAAGCGGTGCTGATCAGTTTCAGCACGTATCACGGGAGTGTGACCGCGGCATCAGATTGGGGCGGGCCCGCCGAACGCAAAAACGTGCGGCCCGCTCTGCGTGGGAGCTACGAAGAGTTCTTTCATGAAATTGGGTTGGCACGGTTTTGGATCAACTTCCGTGAAAGGGGTGACAATATCGACATTTTGCGAACGTCGCGGCTGGAGCGCGCGATTGGCGTGATTTACCGCCCGGAGACAGAACGATTCAGCCATTATTTTCAGGCGCGTTTGCCGGAACAATTCGACGCGATCATTCACATCGACGAGACGCGCGCTGTCGAGCCACTGGAACGGACCAGTATTTGGGACAAGGGCGAATTGCCCGAGACCTATCCATTCACGCTGTGAGAATAATATTCCGAGGCAAATTTGGTAGGGCGCGATCGTTGGGGGCGCTGCATTGGACGGCCCGGCGCTCCGTTCCTACCTGTGACTTCCTTTGATGATGAACAAAGTGCGTATTCCAGCTGGTCGCGCGACACTCGATGGGAATTTGAGCATTCCCGAGAATGCCAGCGCGCTCGTTCTTTTCGTTCACGGCAGCGGCAGCAGCCGGCACAGTCCGCGAAATCAATTCGTCGCGCGCACTTTGAACAATGCCGGACTAGCGACAGTCCTGTTCGATCTACTTACGCCGGAGGAGGAAGCTATCGACGCACGCACCGCCGAACTTCGATTCAACATTAAACTGCTTGCGGAGCGGCTTGTTCACGCGACCAACTGGGCAAAGCAACAACAACAAACGCGCGATTTGCGCATTGGTTATTTTGGATCTAGCACGGGGGGCGGCGCGGCGCTGGTTACAGCCGCGGAGCGGCCGCAAGATGTCGGGGCGGTGATTTCGCGTGGTGGCCGCCCCGATTTAGCAGGCGAAGCGCTGCCTAAAGTGCAAGTGCCTACCTTGCTCATCGTCGGTGGAGACGACGATATTGTGATCGAACTAAACGAGCAGGCGCGCGATCGGATGCGCTGCGAAGTGAAGCTGGAGATCGTTCCCGGTGCGACGCATCTCTTTGAAGAACCGGGCGCGCTCGAGCGAGTCGCACAACTGGCGAGCGATTGGTTTTTGCTCCACGCCGCCGGGAGCGCTGGCCCGCACTGATCGAATGACGAATGATTAAATAACCGAAGATTCCAAGACTGCTACTTCGTCATTCAGGCCTTGTGCTTCACTCGTCATTCGGCTTCGCCACTGTTCGCTTCTTTATACGTTACCACGCGCCCCCACAGACTCTTTGTTCCCCAGATTCCGGCGCGCAAGCATTCCAGTTGAACGATTTGGCTGTGATCGACGAAGAGATTCGCGTCCGCTCCGTAATTTTTGATATACCACGCGAATACATCCGGATCGGCCGCTTCGAACATGAGCTTTTCCATCCCAAGTTGGTTGATGAATCGCGCGGGCACGTCCGTGCGCCACGGATCGACATTCTCGGTGATGCCTTCGCTCTCGATCATGATGATCTCCGCGCCCGCCTCTAGGAATCGCTCTGCCTGCGCAATCGCCCAGCTCGGATCGCGCGTACCCTCGGCTTCCAATTCCGCAGCAGCCGTCGCCCCGCCGGCGCCAAATTGGATGCCAACTTCGGGTTTTGCTTTCAATCCCGATTTGTGCACCAATTCGATCAGGCGCAGCCAGTCGTCAGTTGGGATCGAGACAAAACCAGCTGAGATTTCGATGATGTCGAAACCGAGCTTCTTGCATTCGGTGACATATTTCCGCACGGCCTCGCCGCCTTGAGCGAGCACGCGCTCGATAAAGCCGCCTGTCGAAACGAGCACGTCATATTTGTGGCAAAGATCGACAATCTCGCGCACGGCCCGCTCCGGCATCAGCGTGAACGCACCACCGGCGAATTTCAGGGAATCGACATAATTGCCCATCATCTCAAACAAATCTTCGAGGTAGCGGCGACCAACCACGGAGTAATACGGGCCGCGGATTTCCGTTAACCCGTGTTTGCGCGGCTTGCCTTCGCGCTCATTGATTCGGAGGAACGGAAAACTGCGCTCAGGTTTTTCTGATCTCATTCGTCCTCAACTAACCAACGCGCCGCGATCCTCAATCGGTTGTCTGGGCAGCGCACGAGTCTCGCGTGTTGGCGAGCGTGTCCCCGCGATCGCGAACTTTTCTTGTGAGTCTTCGTCGTCCGCTGCGGAGGAAAATGAAAAGGAAAGATTGTTTCGACGGGACGTCGGAACCAGCACGCGAGACGCATGCGCTACCCAGTCATTCGCGAACTCGGCGTGCGATGTCTAAATTGTGGATCGCGTGATGGACCCGCCACTGCACACCTTTTCCGCTCTAACGACAGACCTCTACGAGGTCACGATGGCGTGTGGTTATTGGAAAGCCGGCGTAAGCGAGCACGAGGCAGCGTTCCACGTCACTTTTCGGGAAAATCCGTTTGCTGGAGAATTTACAGTGGCATGCGCCTCGCAATGCGGCAACGACGACAAGCGCCTGTTCGATCCCGGTTTTCTAGATTACCTACGCGCTCTGCGACTGACTTGCGATATTGACGCGCTGCCGGAGGGATCCCTTGTTTTCCCGAACGAACCGCTCATTCGGGTTTGCGGTCCAATCATCGAGTGCCAGCTGCTGGAAACATCTTTGCTGACAGTTCTAAATTTCCAAAGTCTCATCGCGACGAAAGCGGCGCGGGTCTGTCTCGCTGCAGAGAATGACGCCGTAATTGAGTTTGGGTTGCGTCGCTCCCAGGGAGTCGATGGCGGTTTGAGCGCCGCGCGCGCCGCCTACATTGGCGGCTGCGCGGGCACATCGAATTTGCTGGCTGGCAAGCGCTTCGGAATTCCCGTGAGCGGAACCCAGGCGCACAGTTGGATCATGTTTTTCGAAAGCGAGAAAGAAGCGTTTGAGGCATACGCCAGAGCGATGCCGAACAACTGCGTCTTCCTCGTGGACACCTATAATTCCCTCGAGGGTGTGCGCCACGCGATCGATGTAGCCAGACAGCTGCGCAAGAATGGACACGAAATGATTGGAGTGCGGTTGGATTCTGGAGATCGAGTTGCATTGAGCATCGAAACGCGTCGAATGCTGGATAAGGCCGGCTTCACAACCGCGAAGATCGTCTGCTCGGGTGATCTGGACGAATACGCGATCGCGGACATGAAACGGCGCCGCGCGAAGATCGACATGTGGGGCGTGGGAACAAAGCTCACAACTGGCCAGCCCGACGCTGCATTAGGCGGCATTTATAAACTCGGCGCGGTGCGCCGCCCCGGCGGTCAATGGCAATATCGCATCAAAGTTTCCGATGAGCGGGCGAAGACGTCGTGTCCGGGCCTATTACAGGTGAGGCGGTTTCATCAGCCGGACGGCAGGTTCGTCGCCGACGCGATTTACGAAATCGATCATCGGGTAAGCAAACCCTGTGTAAGTGTAGACCTTCAAACAGAGGAGAAGATGGAGGTTCCATCAGTGATGGAGTATGCCGATTTGCTCGTCCCCATCTTCCGTAACGGCGAGACTGTCTATCAAGTGCCCAATCTTGCCGCCTCGCGCGAGTGCACGCGCCAGCAAC
>VBQB01000293.1 GCA_005887855.1 Verrucomicrobiota bacterium
AGCACCCCCAGTATCGCGCACATTCACGCATTACAATCAAAGCTGGATGAAATTTTCGAGGAGGGCCTCGACGCACGCTTTGATCGACATGCGCGCACGAATGCACTCGTGCACGACTGGGTCCGCCGAAGCGGGTTTGATTTCTTTGCGGAAGAAGGATTCCGATCAAAAACGCTCACCTGCGTGAAGAACAACAAGGGCCTCGATGTTCGCGCATTTGCGAGGAAACTCCGCGAAAAACATCATCTCGTCATCGACCCCGGCTACGGCAAGATCCAAGGCCAGACCTTCCGCCTCTCGAACATGGGCGACGAAACCGTAGAAACCGTTTCGCACCTGCTCGCGTGCCTCGACGACGTTCTCTAGCGGACTCTTTCATCACTGCTTATGTCAGCGATTGAAGCTTCTGGCCTGACCAAAATCTATCGGACTTACCGCAAGGAGCGAGGTCTCTGGGGTTCGATCAAAGGTCTGGTAAAGCGACGCCACGATGAAACGCGGGCAGCCGACCAGGTCTCGTTCCAAATTGACGACGGCGAATTTGTCGGGTTTCTCGGCCCAAACGGAGCGGGCAAGACTACCGTGCTCAAAATGCTCTCGGGCTTGCTCAATCCCACCTCGGGTGATGCGCGCGTCCTGGGCTTTGTTCCCTGGGAGCGGCGTAACGAAATGAAGCGTCAGTTCAGCCTGCTCATGGGACAAAAAAATGCCCTCTGGTGGGACCTGCCCGCGCAGGAATCGCTCGAACTCAACCGCGTCATCTACGGAATTGATCGGGCGCGCTTCGAAAAGGTCGTCGGCGGGTTGTCTGAACTTCTCGAAGTGAAGAACAAGATGAACGTAATGGTGCGCGAATTGTCCTTAGGCGAACGAATGAAGATGGAGCTTATCTCCGCGCTCATTCATGAGCCGCGCGTGCTTTTTCTTGATGAGCCGACCATCGGACTCGATGTGGTCAGTCAAAAACGCGTCCGCGAATTTTTGCGCATTTACAACGAAGAGCATCGAATCGTCACCCTGCTGACGAGTCATTACATGCAGGATATCCAAGAACTTTGCCATCGTGTCCTCGTCATTGATCACGGCAAAATCTTCTTCGATGGCCCGCTCGCGGAGATCGTCGATCGCTTTTCCGGGCACAAGATTCTCAGCCTTACTTTCGAAAAGGAGGCGAGGCGCGACTTCTCAGCATATGGAGACGTGATCGAGCAGACAGCGATGTCGGTCCAACTGAAAGTTCCGCGCGCACAAGTAACCGAAACGTGCCGGAAACTGCTCGAAGCTTGTGACGTCAGCGACATCAACGTTCAGGAAGTGCCGGTCGAAGAAGTAATTCGACAGCTTTTCGGCGAGCGGGCTGCAGGCAAAAGTAATTCGGAACGAGATGGCCAAGTCTAACTGAAGCTTAGCAAAATACTTTTTTCCATCGCTTCCGCGAACGTTGGATATCGCGGTACCCAACCGAGACGACGCAGTTTTGCATTGCTCACACGCTTGCTGCTGTCGCCGCGCTTACGTTCTGATGTCGACTTTCCCACAGGCGGGGGTGGACGATTTAATCTCTCGGCTAACCAGCAGTAGCATTCGCTCTGTCGAATCGGCTGATCGTCGACCACGTTGTAAATTTGGTTTCGCTGTAATCGTCGATCTAACAACAGAAAAAGAGCGACTGCGATATCATCTCTGTGCACTTGATTAACGAACCGATCATTTTCCGGGTCGATAATCGCTTTGCCAGACAGGAAATTACTCAACAATGCCGACCGTCTCGGGCCGTAGATGCCGGCGAGCCGGGCGACGATGCCGCCGCGGGTAAGCACTAAATCTTCCGTCTCAAGCAGTATTTGACCCGTCTCGCGCGCCGGTTTGGTCTCACTTTCCTCGTTTACCCACGATCCGTCTTTTTGCGCGTAGACGCTCGTGCTGCTCGTAAAAAGGATTGTCGACCCAACGAAGCGATCCAGAAGATTGCGTGAGCCATTCAGGTAGGTCCGGCGATAAATGCCGGCATCGCCGCCCCGCGAACTGGCGCAGTGGACTACCGCGTCGAACATTCGGGCGCGTGCACAAACCTCAGCTCGATCTGCGATATCGACCGCATAAGCCGGATACTGCTTGCCCGAAAGCATCGCGGCTGATTCTGGCGAACGTACCCAGCCTTCCACTTCCCAGCCGCCATCGCAAAAAAGATCCGCGGCCGCCTGCCCGACGTAGCCGCACCCAGCGATTAGTATGCGGGGCATCGACCGACGCCGTTACGCTGCAGCCGCCGCAATTTCAATGTCTTCAAAGACACTTTTCTGGATCGCGCGGATTTGTCTCAGACGAATCAATTCCAAAAGCGCGAGAAAAGTGACAACGACTTCGACGCGCGAGACCACGGCATCAAACAAATCTGAAAAGCGAACTGAAGCCCCGGCCGCGACCCGTTGCAAAATTTTGTCGATCTTGTCTGAGACAGTAAAGCGTTCGCCGAAAATCTCCTGAAGGTCTTGTCGCTCTTCGACTCGTTTGATCACCATTTGAAATGCGTTGATCAGCTGGAAGATTCCGACCTCGCCCAATCGAAGCGGGCCTTCGATAGCTGGAGTTGAGCCTCTTTCCCGCGCGAAAATGCGTTGTTGCGCAAGCTCGCGCAGATGCAACTCTGCCGCCGCTTCCTTGAATTTTTTGTATTCGATCAATTGTCGAATTAGATCCCAACGCGGATCATCCTCCTCCGCGTCTTCCTCGGGCGGTTGTTGATCGACGGGCAGCAGGCTGCGGCTTTTCAGGTAAATGAGGTTTGCCGCCATCACGATGAACTCCCCGGCAAGTTCAATATTTAGTTCCTTAAACGCCTGCAGATATTCGAGGTACTGGCGAGTGATGCGCTCGATCGAAATATCGTAGATATCGATCTCATCCTGTTTAATCAGATAAAGCAGGAGATCCAGCGGTCCTTCGAAAACCTCAAGCTTGACCTTGTAATCGCTTTCCATCGTCGCGCCCCGACTCTAGGCAACTCGACGCGTAAAGTAAACTTGCGGGCGGATTCGCCAGAATTTTAAGCGGGGAATTTTCGGTGAACCCAAACGCTATTCACGATCCCGAGCCCGAACATGATCATGAGGACGAACGAGCCGCTATAACTGATCAACGGCAACGGCACACCAGTAATTGGTAACATCGAGATCGTCATTCCCACATTCTGAAAAATGTGCGTGAAGATGAGTGCTGTAATTCCTACGACGAGGAGCAGGCCCAATTGATCGGCCGCAAAAAATGCAACGAAGAGACACGTCAGCAGGAGGAAAGCGAACGCGCCAAGGAGAAACATTCCTCCAACAAATCCCCACTGCTCGCCGATCGCGGAGAAGATGTAGTCGTTATGCACGGCGGTCGCAGGCAGAAAGCCAAGCTCAATTTGCGTGTTTGGGGCCTTGAAGCCTTTCCCCGACCAGCCGCCTGACCCGATCGCAATGAGCGATTGATTGATCGCCCAGGATGCTCCTTGTTTATCGATATCGGGATGGGTAAAGGCGGTGATCCGCTGTTGCTGGTACGGTTTTAATCCGAGGTTGATTGCGATCGGGATAAACGCGAGCCCAATAAGAATGACGCAGATTAAATAGCGCAGCGGAAGGCCGCCGACGAACAACAGCGTCAGCAGGACCGGTACCCAAATGATGACTTCGCCCAGATCGGGCTGCATCAAGATCAGGAGACAAGGCGCCCCGGCGATCGCCCCACAGAGCAGCAACCGCAGCATCGGATGCATTTGACGAAACTGAGTTAAGAACAACGCCAATACCATGATTCCAGCCACAACTGCAAGCTGCGCAGGCTGAAAGTTAATCGGTCCCAAATGCAGCCAGCTGCGCGCGCCGTAAACTCTCTGTCCGATAAACTTCGTCAAAATCAGAAAGAAGATGCCGGCCAGATACATCGGCAACGCCCCCCAGCGAACCCAGCGATAGTCAATTAGACTCGTGATCATGAATGCGAAAAAGCCCACCGCTACCCAGTTCGCCTGTTTTCGCCAGAAATCTGCTGCGACGGAATCTTCGCGCATATAAGTCGCGCTGTAGATTGCCACGACCCCGAAGATCGCGAGGGCAAGCATATTCGCGACCAGCAGCCAATTGAGGCCGAGCAATTTTCGAAGAAAAGGCGTCATGCCGATTTAGCTTGGTGAGGTTCCGACGCTCGCATGGAAAGCAGGACGGAAGCTGCGTTCATACTAAGTTGGAGTCAAGACGAGGGCATGTGTGTTGGCCAAAAAAATCCATCGATCTTTGGCTAAGGCCCAGAGGGCGTGCGAATTACATTCTTTCTTTTCTCAACGGCCAAAATGATCGACATAACTTGTTTGAATTAAGTAACTTGCGAGTTTTCTTTTCAAATTTTAGCGCTTTGCTTGTCACTTGATTAAAGCCCACTAAAATAATTTCCACTTGTTCGTTTTCGAAGGGATTAAGAGGATGGCCAAAAAGACGAAGACAAAACGGAAACTTGCGCACCCAAAGCTACCAATTCAACGGCAGCTGAATTTGCAGCACGAAGGGACGTATTTCGATCTGCGCCCGATTTTTGAGCGATTGAACCAACGGTATTTTCGAGGGCGTCTTCGTGGTTATAAAGTGATGTGGGGGCGGCGGCGAAGACATCGTCCGAGAGAATATTTCGTCTTCGGCACGATCCAGGAGGAAGACCGTGTTATCCGGATCAATCCGTCACTAGATCAACCATTCGTGCCGCTTTGGTTTCTTCAGTACGTGCTTTATCACGAAATGCTGCATTCCGTGGTGCCGGACGAAACCGTTAGGGGCGGTCGCCGCCGCGTGCACACGGACGAATTCAACCGCCGCGAGCGCGAGTTTGCGAGCTATCGACGGGCACGGCGTTGGGAAGACGAAAATCTGTCGCGTTTTTTGCGCTAGACCGCGCCTCAGCGCTTTTCGGTCGCGGGCGGACTGGATCCCCTTTCAGGCGGCGAGGGGCTCGTCGCTACGTTCTTTTTAATCAGGTACCAAAGCGTTGTCGCGAGCAGGAGGGAGATCAACTTCGCGCGCCAGTTTTTCAGGATCAGTCTCTTCATAATTGCCGTGCAACAAAATTTCCGCGATGCGTTGACGAAAGGTTTCTGGAGTAAAATTGCGCTCGATTCGGCGCCGGTGACAAATGGAAATGCTGCCGGTCTCCTCCGAAACGATTATTGCTACCGCATCGGATTCTTCGGTGATCCCAAGGCCGGCGCGATGGCGCAAGCCAAGGCTTCGATCGAGCGTTTCGCGCTGACTAACAGGGAAAATACAAGCCGCGGCCGCGATCCGTCCATTGCGCAGGATCACTCCCCCATCGTGAAGAGCGGCTTTTGGATGAAAAATCGTGAGGATCAGTTCGACAGAAAAATCGCCATCGATCGTCACGCCAGTCTCTTCATAAACGCGAATCGATGTGTCGCGCTCGATCGCGATGAGCGCACCGAACTGTTTGTTGGCTAGCTGTGTCACCGCCTCAGCCAGATCGTGGACGGTTTCGCGTTTTTCGCTCGTTAGAGAGAAAATTGGATGTCCACCAAGCGCGGCCAGCCCACGGCGCAGCTCCGGCTGAAAAATGACGACCAATGCCACGGCAAGGAAAACTGAAAAGCTTCGGACGATCCAGCCAATCACAACCAGATTGAGCAACTGCGAAATCAACGTCAGCGTCAAAAAAACAATCGCCAGTCCGGTCAATACTTTCGCGCCGCGCGTCCCGCGAAAATAAAGATAGCCGTAGTAGATCGCCACGCTGAGCAAAATGATTTCAAAGGCGCTGCGCCATCCTTTCAGCCAAAGATGGAGAAGTTGCTCAATCATTTCGTCTTCTGAAGGATTGCCTCCGCTACTGAGTCGATCGCTCTTTGATGAGCCGGTCAGTTTCGAGAGAAAAGACTTACGGGAAACACCGATGACGAGCGGGCGATCGTGCACTCGAACTCGCTCAAGATGCGCGAGCAGCTCGAGATTGTGCTCAAGCGTTTTCCCGAAACCAATTCCCGGATCAAACGCAATCGCCATGGGATCAATGCCGCACTCTAGGGCGAGCGCATATTGTTGTCGAAAAAAATCAGCCACCTCCCAGACGACATCGACATAACGCGGTTCGATCTGCATCGTCTGAGGATTTCCTTGCATGTGCATGATGATGAAGGCCGCCTTGGTTTCGGCAATCATCGGAATCATTTCTCCATCACCTCTTCCCCCGGTGACGTCGTTTACGATGGAGGCGCCTGCGCGCATCGCCGCACCTGCAACCTGGGCCTTTGCAGTATCAATCGAGATAAACGTGTCGATCTTTGCCCGTAATCTTTCAATGACCGGAATTACGCGGTGAATCTCTTCGTCCAATACGACAGGCTCAGCGCCGGGTCGCGTCGATTCGCCACCCACATCAATAATTTGCGCGCCTTCCGCAGCCATTGTCAAGCCATGCTCGACCGCCTTCTCCAATGAAAAAAAATTGCCGCCATCGGAAAACGAATCCGGAGTGACGTTCAAAACGCCCATGATCAGCCGGTGGCCCGAAAGATCGACAATGCGGCCGGCGATTTTCCACTGTCTCGCACGCATCACGAGTGAGACTACCACGACGGCTCGATTATTCGAAGCGTTGTGGAACTTTCAAGACCAGGGACTTGGCACAAGCGCCTCTAAGACTTTACTTGTGCCGCGAATAACGCCCCATCAATTCACCTTGCGCTACGACGTGACCTTTCATCGCCGCATCCAGCTGGCCCCGTTTTGCGCCGAAGGGTAAATCCAGCTCGCGGTCGAGCGCGAAAATCTTGAAGTAATAACGATGCGTTCCAGAGGGCGGACACGGTCCGCCGTAGCCAGATTTGCCGAAGTCGTTTGTTCCGTGCACTCCTTTTGGCACGCTTCCTTCCGTAACGGTGCTGGTTTGCGGAGAGAGATTCCAAACCAACCAATGCGTGAATAATCCGCTCGGCGCATCCGGATCATCGACAATCAAGGCGAGGCTCTTTGCCTCTGAAGGAATATCCGCAATCTGCAAGGGCGGGCTGGCATCCGCGCTGTCGCATGTGAATTTTGATGGAATAGTTGCACCTTCTTGAAAAGCAGAACTTGTGATTTTCATCTTAGCTCCTCCCGCGGCAAACGAAGCGATTGTCGCCACGGCAATCGCAAATGCGCCGGCAATAATCGCTTTTTGCATTGTTCGATCTCCGGTTGAAATCTCGTTACATCGCTAACAACCTGACGATATCGTTTCGCTCGTATGACCCAAAACGGACGTAAGATTCGAGAACAAATCCTCGCACTTCTCGCCTCCCCTGACTACCGGCCGCTCGACAAGAGAGAGCTCGCGAAAGCCCTGGGGCGCAAGAGTGGTGTACGCATCGGACTAAATCACGCGCTACGCGAGCTGGAGCGCTCGGGCGAAATCGCGCGCGTCCGCAAGAACCGCTACATTCTGCCAACCGCGGCCGATCTTGTCACCGGCACGCTCCAAATTCATCAGGCTGGGTATGGGTTTCTAACCACGGAAAAATCGGGCGAGCCAGACATTTTCATTGCAGCGGAAAATACCGGAACAGCCATGCACGGAGACCGCGTGGTGGCGCGCATCGCCCGCGATGAACCGTACGGACGCACCAAAGGACGACGCGAGGGACGCGTGATCCGAATTTTGGAGCGCGCGCACGATACAATCGTCGGCACGCTGCAGCACTCACGGAATTTTTATTACGTTGTTCCGGATGATCCCCGACTTGTCCACGACGTTTATGTGGGGTCCGCAAAAGATCGGCGGTCACAGACCGCCGCTATAGTGGGCGACAAGGTTGTTGTTCATCTCGAATCTTGGGAATCGCGCCATGTCAATCCGGAAGGCGAGATCGTCGAAGTGCTTGGACCCGCTTCAGCTCCGGGCGTGGACATGCTATCGATCGTGCGCAAATATCATCTGCCGACTGAATTTCCGAATAACGTTTTGGATCAAGCGGATCGGATTCCTGACAAGATCGACGCGCGACAACTCGACGGGCGTGAAGATTTGCGGAAGAAATTTATCGTCACCATTGATCCGGATGACGCGCGGGACTTCGATGACGCGATTGATGTCGAAAAGATCGAGAGCGGCGGTTGGCGTCTCGGCGTGCATATTGCCGATGTTGCCGCGTACGTAGAGCCCAATAGCGCGCTCGACCGCGAAGCGCGCCGCCGCGGAAACAGTGTCTATCTGCCGGACCGCGTTATCCCGATGTTGCCGGAACGTTTAAGTAACGGCGTGTGTAGTCTCAACCCTGGAGTCGATCGGCTCACCCATTCAGTGTTTATTCATTTCGACAAAAACGGAGTCGCGAAAAGCGCGCGCTTTACCCGGAGTGTGATTCGCAGCACACACCGGCTGACTTACAAGCAGGCCTACGCGATTTTGAAGTCCGCGTCTCACGATCCATTGGGTGAGCGACTGCACGTTGCCTGGGAACTTGCCTCGCTATTGCGGAGGAAGCGTTTCGAGCACGGCTCGCTTGATCTTGATTTTCCGGAAGTAAAGTTGCGCTTGGATGAAACCGGCAAACCAGTGCGCTTGGAGCGGATCGACAACGACGAATCGCACCAACTGATCGAGGAATATATGCTGGCCGCGAACGAAGCTGTCGCCCGCGAGTTAAAAAAACGCACCGTGCCAACCATCTACCGAGTCCATGAAAATCCCGACCCGGCGAAGCTGGCGGAGTATCGCGAGTTCGTGCTCAGTTTTAACTACAAAGTTGGCGACCTGACGCATCGCGCCGAGGTGCAACGCCTGCTTGTTTCGATTCGCGGAAAACCAGAGGAGCAAGCCCTGAAAATCGGTTTGCTAAAAAGTTTGAAGCGCGCCCGTTATGCGCCACAGCCGCTGGGACATTACGGGCTGGCCAAACCCAATTATCTGCATTTCACGAGTCCGATTCGGCGCTATGCCGATCTGGTCGTGCATCGCGCTTTGGCAGACCATAACGGGAAACACCGGGCGCGGATCGACATGAGCCAAATGGCGTCGATCTCAGAGCATATTTCAATGACCGAGCGCGTCGCAGCTGAGGCGGAGATTGAGTCCGTCCGGATGAAGAAGCTCGAGTTTTTTCAACGGCAGCTCGACGAGCGCAGTCCTCAGGTCTTTCGCGCCGCAATTGTTGATGTGCGCAACTATGGCCTCGTGGTTGAATTGCCGGATGTGCTTATCACCGGTCTCGTCCATGTCTCGTCGCTGACTGACGATTTTTATTTATTCGAGGCAGCTCAACGGCGGCTGATTGGGCGACGATCTCGAACGCGATTCAGCGTCGGTGATGAAGTGCGGGTCTTTGGCCGCAGCAAAGGCCGGCCCCGACCCCGCATTGCTTCCTCTGGCGGAAATCGCGCGCTATGAGCCGTTGCAGCTATGGCGGACAAGCTCAGTAAACAACCGCAGAACGTCCCCGGAGTGTGGTACGTGGATACGAGCTGCGCGCTGTGCCGTCTCTGTCTCGAGGAAGCGCCGAACCTTTTGAACTATACCAGCGAGGAGACCGCCGTTTACTTCTCTAAACAACCCGAAACGCGAGAAGAAATGGCCGCCGCAGAGCGCGCCATGTGCGTTTGCCCAACGCTCGCGATCGGAAACGACGGATGATTTGGTATTGCGACGGCCATAGACCGCCGCTACAGAAGCTCTAATGCCTGCACCCACCGTCGCCGCTCCGCCTTATTCGCGGACGAACCCGTTTCCAGCTAAGCTCGTTGTCAATCGCCGCTTAAGCGGCCCGGAGTCCGCAAAGGATACGCGCCATTTTGAAATCGACCTTACCGGGTGGGGTCTAAGTTACGAAGTCGGCGACTCGGTGGCGGTTTGCGCAATGAACGATCCGCACCTGGTGGATGAAATCATTCACGCGCTCCATGCGACGGGCGATGAAAAAGTCCCGCGGCCGAAAGGGCCGACAACAACATTGCGTCAAGCGCTGCTACGAGATCATGGCATCACGCAGCCGACGCCCAAGTTTTTGAAGGCGATCGCCGAACGCGCCAGCGCTGCGCCTTTGTTAACCGACCTTCTTGATCCGGAACGCAAACAGGACCTCGAGACTTACCTCTGGGGCATGGAACTCATCGATTTTCTCGTCGAACATCCGTCCGCCCACTTCGCGCCGGAGGAATTCGTTGGGCTGCTCACGAAATTACAGCCGCGACTTTATTCAGTCGCCTCGAGCCTGAAGGCGTATCCCGATCAAGTGCATTTTATCGTGGACGTGATCCGCTATGAAAGTCATGGTCGCATCCGCAAAGGGGTAGCCTCGTCTTTCCTCGCGGAACGCGCTAATGACGTGCCCGTGCCGGTTTTCCCCAGTGTGGCGAAACATTTTCATTTGCCTGAAAATCCGGACACTCCAATCATCATGGTGGGACCTGGGACGGGAGTCGCACCGTTTCGCGCGTATTTGCAGGAACGAAAGGCCATCGGAGCGAAAGGGAAAAACTGGCTCTTCTTCGGATCGCAGCATGAGAAATGTGATTTTGCCTACCGTGAAGAATTCGAGGCTTTCAAAAAAGAGGGAATTCTCACACGGCTCGATTGCGCCTGGTCACGCGATCAACCGGAGAAAGTCTACGTGCAACATCGCCTGCTGAAAAACGCAGCCGAGATTTGGAAGTGGCTCGATGCGGAAGGGGCGCATTTCTTCGTGTGCGGAGACGCGCGCCGCATGGCCAAGGATGTTGATGCAGCTCTGCGCAAGATCGTGCAAGAGCAAGGCGGCAAAGGTAACGGCCAAGCGAACGAGTACGTCGAAAAGCTAAAGAGCGAGAAGCGCTACAAGCGCGACGTGTACTAGGCCGTTTTCGCTGCGAATCCTCAACGCGTGATTGAGGTCGGTCGCCACTACCTTGCACCTCTCTCGCATTGTCTTACCTTTGAAGTTCGATGAATTCCACGGCCGCCTCAATCGATCCAAACATCACAATGCGCGAGTTGCTGGAAGAGTTTCCGGCGGCGCAGCGAGCGCTGTTTCGCAAATATCACATTGGCGGATGCAGCAGTTGCGGATTCAATCGTGATGAGACGCTGGCGGGCGTTTGCCGGCGTAACGATCTTCTCGATGTCGAGGAGGTCATCGAACATATTGTCGCGAGTGAATCGGCGGAGCGCACCATGCAAATCGAGCCGCGCGAACTGGCGGACCGAATCGCCCGCGGCGAGCAAGTTTACCTTCTCGATGTTCGCACGCGCGAGGAATACGACGCGGTCAAGATCGACAATGCGCAATTGTTCACGCAGGAATTGATGCAACAGCTTCTGAGCGACTGGTCGCGCGAAAATCTTTTAGTTATTTACGATCATCAGGGCACGCGCAGTTTGGATGCAGCCGCTTATTTCCAGGGACACGGATTCGAAAGCGTGAAAAGCCTGCGTGGTGGCATTGATGCCTGGAGCGTTGATGTCGATCCAAAATTGCGGCGCTACCATTTGGAAGTCGCATCGAAATGACAATTTTTGAAATGAAAGACGACCCGCAATCGAAGATCGAGCAAGCAATCAGGAATCCGCGGAACCTCGGCGAAATGAAAGACGCTGATGCAATCGGCACGGTCGGCAGCGCGGATTGCGGCGACATGCTCCGGATGTGGATCAAGTTCAAGGAAGAAAATGGCCGCAAAGTGATCGATCGTGCGACATTTCAATCATTCGGTTGTCAAACGGCAATCGCGGTTGCAAGTGTTGCGACCGAACTGCTTAAAGGCAAAACTACTGCCGAAGCCAGTGCAATGTCGGGCGAAGAACTGTCCGCGTCACTCGGTCCGCTCCCGCCGGTAAAAATTCATTGTGCGCAATTGGTCGAAGGCGCTTTGCGCTCCGCGCTTAGCGGAGAGCAAACGCAAACAGCGTCACCAAGATCAACATCGCCTACTTTGCTTCAAAGCTTTGCCAGCGATTCTGCATCAGAAAAGAAGATGAAAATTGTCTTTCAACCCGATGAACCGAGGGAGCGGGATGAGCGAGATGCACGGTAAAGCCGCGAGGGATTTTTGTCTTCGGACTTCATCTGTGTTTAATCTATGTAAATCTGTGGCAGAATTCTAAAGCGATGTACGAGAACACTGAATTCACACTGAGTCGCGATTGCGAGGCGATCCAGATTCCGAGCGGGCAGAAAACGACGATCCCGGCTGGAACGCAGGGGGTGATCACCCAGAGTCTTGGGGGGAGCTACACAATTGCCACCTACCAGGGACTCGCGCGTATTGCGGAGAAAGATCTCGATGCCTTGGGGCTGGAAAAACCGGAGGTGCAGGCAACTGAAAAGGTTGCGAGCACAACAAACGGTCAGGTTTCAGAAGAAGATATTTGGAACCAGCTTCGACAGTGCTACGACCCCGAGATCCCGGTGAATATTGTCGATCTTGGCCTCGTTTACGACTGCCGCTTGATCAAAA
>VBQB01000253.1 GCA_005887855.1 Verrucomicrobiota bacterium
CTGCCCAATCTATTCGTCTCCGTGTAGAGGTTGGATTCTCGTCAGGTAACATGCTGGATCTAAACGGGTGCTCCTTCTGCCTCGCAGGACTAATGGGAAGGCACCGGACCAATCTTCTTCCAATATTGAAGAATCCGGCCGCTCCCCGGAAGGGACTCAAATTCCGTTGGGCGCGATCCACCGGGCGGACCCCAGCAGGCGCGCTTATGGGTCGCGTTGAGGATCTCGTAGATGCCGCGGGTCAGTTGGCCCGCGCGCGGTCCGCCTACTGCGATCGAGTCCACTTGTTTGGGTCTTGTGTTCGGATTCACAGTGAATGTCCCAGCTGGATACGTTCCGACGCCGCTGGCCTTTGGAAACCGGAAGGTATTGTGATCGGTAATCAGGATCGTATTTCGCAAAACACTTGCCGGCACCGGCTTTCCGTTCTCCACTCCGCGAGTCAACCGCCAGGTTCCCGACAACAGCTCGTAATCCCTCTGAGCGGCGGCAGACTGCGCCGTTGAGCCGCCAACTTCAGTATTTACGCAGCTGGCTGTAAGCGCCGCGACTGCGCCAGCAGTCAAAAGCGACATTATTTTGATCATAGTTCCTTTTTTCATCGCGAATGGCTCTGTGAGTCAAGTGTGATTCCGAACCAGACGCAAGCAAGCCCCACTGCGTCTTGTCAGAAGCTTCTCCGCGAATAAGGTGATCGGTGGAAACCCGATGGATCATAGCGCCTCCCGAGGAACTGAACGGCAGCGCTATTTCGTGGAATGAAATTTGCGAGTCGGAGTGCATCGCGCGGCTGCTGATGCGCAAAGGTTTTGCCAGCGCGCAGGAAGTGGAAACATTTTTGCGTCCGCGACTCAGCTCATTGAGCGATCCGTTTTTGCTTCCAAATATGCAAACGGCTGTGGAGCGAGTGCTCGGCGCACTGGATCGACATGAACGGATCGTCCTTTTTGGCGATTACGATGTGGATGGAGTGACGTCGATCGCGCTGCTGGCGGAAATGTTGCGCGCGTATGGCGCCACGCCCGAATTGTTCCTGCCGCTTCGGATGGAGGAAGGCTACGGCTTGAGCGGTGAAAGCATTGAGCGCTGTCTGGAGCAATGTCGCCCGCAACTCTTGATTGCGGTCGATTGCGGCACCTCGTCGGTTGCCGAGGTCGCCGACGTTAGGCGGCGTGGCGTGGATGTGATCGTGTTCGATCATCACGAGCCGAAATCCGCGTTACCCGATTGTGTCGCGATTGTGAATCCCAAAATCGATCCCGACTCGCCGTTTCATTATCTCTGCAGCGCTGGAATTGCCTTCAAAGTTTGTCACGCCCTTCTTAAAACTCGGCCGCTGGATGGATTCGATCTTAAGCGCAAACTGGATCTTGTGGCGCTAGGCACCGTGGCCGATATCGTTCCACTGCGAGGCGAAAACCGGATTTTTGTTCAGCGCGGGGCGATTGAAATTGCAAGATCGACAAGACCCGGTTTGAAAAAATTGATCGAAGTGAGTGGAGTTCGGCCGCCGATTTTGACGGAAGATATTGGGTTCAGGCTTGGGCCTCGACTGAATGCGGCGGGACGATTAAGTACAGCGGAAAAATCGTTACAGCTTCTTCTTACAAAGGATGAAAACGAAGCTGCTGCGCTCGCTGATCTTCTCGACAACCAAAATCGCGAGCGACAGGACGTTGAAAGGCAGGTCTTCCTTGCAGCGGAAGAGCAAATCGCTCGTGAATTTGATCCGATGCGAGATGCGGCAATTATCGTGAGCGGACGGGGCTGGCATCCAGGCGTAGTGGGAATTGTCGGGTCGAGAATTTCCCGCAAATATCATCGGCCGACGATTGTGATTGGATTTGATGAAACCGGAGGCGGAAAAGGAAGCGGCCGCAGCATCGAAGGCCTTAATCTGGTGGAAGCGTTGGATCGCTGCGCTGAATCGTTGGAGAAGTTCGGTGGGCACGAGATGGCGGCCGGCCTGACGGTGCGCGAGGATAAGATCGACACCTTTGCCACGGCCTTTCGTCGCGTTGCGCGCGAGCTGCTTTCGGACGAACGCTTGCAGCCCTGTTTACGGATTGATCATGAGCTCCTCTTTTCCGACCTAACTGCCGATCTTCTCCGGTGGCACGAGATGCTACAGCCCTTCGGCACTGGAAATCCCTATCCGCTTTTTTTCGCTCGCGAAGTGGAGCCAACGGCGACACGGCGCGTGGCAAACGACAGGCACCTCGTCTTGCGCTTGCGACAGCGCAATTATCACCAGCGTGCAATTTATTTCGATGCGCCTAACGCCCCCCTTCCGCCGAGCCCATGGGATATCGCTTTCCGGATTCTAGCGAATGAATATGAAGGCCAAACGCGGCTGGATGTGCAGATTCAAGCGTTGCGAAAAACGGTGGCGATCAATTAATGGAAATCTCGCAACCACTTTCCGAGATCGAGTGGATTCCACGGCCGCGTTTGACCGCGCTGCGTCGCCTCGGCATCGAGAGGGTAGAAGATTTGCTGACGCATTTTCCGCGCCGTCACGAAGATCGACACGAGTTTCCGGGATTTCCGCGCGAGGAGAGCGACGTCCCGGTCTGTCTGTGCGGAGAAGTCGTCAAGACACAACTGCGCCGTTTCGGCGGATGGAAAAAAATTTTTGAGGCGACGCTTCAGGAGGCGAATCCGAGCGCGCTGAGCGAGCCTCTCGTGTGTCGTTGGTTCAACCTGCATTATGTCCAAAAGATGATCGCGACGGGGCAGCGCCTCGTTGTTTTCGGCAAACCGCGTCTGAGAGGGAAGCGGATTTGCATGGATCATCCAGAATTCGAAGTGATCGAGAACGACGAAGAAATCTCGATCCACTTCCGGCGCATCACGCCGATCTATCCGGCGACGGAAGGTCTTTCGCAGCGCGTATTGCGCAGCATCATCTATCGGCTGTTGAACGAACTTTCCGACGAACCATTGGAAACGTCGGTGCCGGGCGATCTTGTTCAGGGAAATAGAGGTGCCGCGATTCGGGCGATTCATTTTCCGCAAAGCTGGGAAGCGCGTGGTGCGGCGCGGGAGCATCTGGTTCTTTCTGAATTCTTCGCGATGCAAATGGTGATCGCATCGCGGCGTTCGGAGTCTTCTATTCGTGTTGGTGAATCGCATTGTGGAAACGGCGTGCTGCTCGAGAAATTTCTGAAGGCATTACCATTCGAGTTAACCGGCGCGCAATCGAAAGTAATCGGCGAAGTCCGGCGTGATCTCGCGGCGGGCCATCCGATGAATCGTTTGTTGCAGGGCGACGTTGGCTCGGGCAAAACGGTCGTCGCCATTGCAGGGATCCTGCTTGCGGTCGAAGCGGGCTTCCAGGCCGCGCTTATGGCGCCGACGCAAATTCTGGTTGAGCAACATTATGCTGTGCTGCGGCGTTGGCTCGAACCGCTCGACATACGGATGGCGATCCGGACAGCGGCGCGACAGGAGGAAAGTTTTCTTCCGTTAGTTGCGGGCGATGAGAATGCGCATGTCATCATCGGCACACACGCGCTTCTTTACGACACGGTCTCCTTCTCAAATCTCGGGTTCGTCGTGATTGATGAACAACATAAGTTCGGCGTTGCCCAACGCGCCCGATTGACTGCGCGCGAACCGGCGCCCGATGTGCTGGTTATGACTGCGACGCCGATTCCGCGCACGCTCACCATGACTGTGTATGGCGATCTCGACGTTTCAACCATCGATGAGATGCCGCGCAATCGGGGAAAAATAGTTACGGCAGTGCGCGATCAGTCGAAGCTTGTCGAAGTCCTTGTTTTTTTGCGGACGCAACTGGAATCGGGGCGGCAACTCTATGTGATTTATCCGCTTATTGATGAGAGCGAAAAATTGGACGTGAAAGCGGCGTCGGCAGAATACGAATTGTGGCGGGAACGACTGCATCCATATCGCTGCGAATTGCTTCATGGGCGTCTGCCCGCGCAGGAGAAACAAGAGATCATGGAACGATTTCGCCGCGGGGATTCGAAGGCCTTAATCAGCACGACTGTGATTGAAGTGGGTATCGATGTTCCCAATGCTGCCGTGATGTTGATCGAAAACGCCGAGCGTTTTGGACTGGCACAGCTCCATCAGCTTCGTGGGCGCATCGGGCGCGGAGAGCACAAGTCGTACTGCATTTTGTTAACGTCGGACCAATCCAAGGAGACCTCCGCAAAACTCGGCGTTTTGGAAAAAACGACCAACGGCTTTGAAGTGGCCGAAGCGGACTGGGATTTACGCGGACCGGGCGATTTGCTCGGCACGGCGCAAAGCGGCTTGCCCGCGCTCAAGATCGGCAACTTGAAGACGGACGCCCATTTGATGCGACGCGCCCGCGCAGCAGCGATGGCGATCTTCGATGCCGACCCAGGTCTGGATTTGCCCGAGAATCAACGTTTCCGGGGTTTGATTGTCGAACAACAGGGACGAACTTTTTCCAACGTTAGCTGATGAAAAACCTCGCCAAGTTTTTGCTTTTCGTCCTGCTTGTCAGTGCAGGGATTTCCTTGCTTTACGATTACCGGCTCAAGCATGGAACATTGAATCTGCCTTCCGCGACAAAACCGGAGAAGTACACGCTGGCTACTTCGCCGAACGTGGATCCAAAGCAAGTCGCGTCACTCGAGGCTTTGAATCGGGAGCGGCGCGCACTCGTTAGTAGTGTGATCCCGTCGGTGGTCGCGGTAAAAACATCCAAGAAGATCAACATTCGGCGGGAATACGGGCTCGATCCTTTTGAGTTTTTCTTTCGCAACCAGCGGCAATTTCGCAATCCGAATGACGAGGCGCTGGTGCAAAATGCGCTCGGATCCGGTGTGATCGTGACGAACGAGGGGCACGTCATCACCAATAATCACGTTGTCGATCAGGT
This sequence comes from Verrucomicrobiota bacterium, assembly GCA_005887855.1. The sequence goes on from VBQB01000253.1 coordinate 4,880, forward strand.
GGACGAAATTGAAGTGCAACTTAGCGATGGCCGCACTAAAAAGGCGCGGTTCGTGGGCGCGGATTCTCAGGTGGATCTGGCCGTGCTCAAGATCGACGATCCCGGCGTCAAACCGCTCAAACTGGCTGATTCCGATACGGTGCAGGCCGGGGATTTTGTTCTGGCCATCGGCAATCCATTCGGATTCGAAGAAACCGTGACCGATGGCATCATCAGTTCGAAAATGCGGCCAAACCGCACTGACGCTTTCGGCGAACTGCTGCAAACCAACGCGGCCATCAATCCCGGCAACAGCGGCGGTCCGCTGATTAATCTCCGCGGCGAAGTCATTGGGATCAATACGGCGATCATCTCACGAAGTGGTGGTTCGCAAGGGATCGGATTTGCTATTCCATCGAACACGATTCGCACCGCCCTGGAGAGTTTGTTGAAGCAGGGGCGAATCATTCGCGGTTACCTTGGGGTCCAAACGCGCGCGCTGCAGCCGGGCCAAAACGGGGCAGAGAGCGAAGGCGTTAATGTTGAGGAAGTAGTGCCGGGGTCACCGGCTGCTCAGGCCCAACTGCAAAAGGGCGATGTCATCCGCAAATTCGATGGCCACGAAGTCAAAAATTTCACAGCGCTGCGCAGCCTAGTTGCGCAGGCCGAGTTGAACAAAAACGTCGACCTGGAAATCGTGCGCAACGGAAAGCCGCTGAAAGTGACGACGCAGATCAAGGAGCAACCGATGAATTATCCGACGGCTGGCGTTCTGCCTGGACAGGGCCAGCCGCAGACACCGGGCCAGCCGCAGAACCCGCGGCAGCCGAACGACGAAACCGAGACGAGCGGCCCCCTAGGCTCAATCGACGTGGAGGACCTGACGCCGGCAATGGCACGCCAGCTCGATCTGCCAAGTAATGTGAGCGGCGTCGTTGTCACCAATATTGATCCTGACAGTGGCGTGGCCGAATTGCAAAAGGGTGATGTGATCGAAGAAATCAATCAGCAACCGATCACGTCGGTTTCAGATTACAAGAAAATCGTCGCTTTGCTTGATCCCTCGCAACCGCAGGTCCTATCGGTTTGCCGGCATCGGATGCGTTCGTTTCTTGTTTTGCGTCCGCGCTAAAGCGGCTCTTCGAATGGGACAAAAATCACGCAACAGCGTGACGGCGACACACGCCGGACAGCATTTCCAAAAGCGCATCAAGAACGCGATTCACTGACGCCTTTACCGTCTCGAGATTGCGATTGTCGATGTATGCGCCAAGCATTTCGCGCTCAGCGGCAGAATGTTCGCGATCGGCGTCGATATGGACGGTGAAATAGCGATAATGTTCGGGATTATTGAAGCCGTAATGTCTCTTCAGCCCGTCGATCTTTGATTCACAGATCGCGGGGATTTGGCTCTCATACGCGTAAAGCGCGGCGAGACCTTCTGCAGTCGATCCGTCACGACACACCGATCGGAATATGCCGATCAAGCTTTTCGTCTCCGGCTGTTTCTTTGCGCTCCGCACATCGACATCGGAAACGCCAAGACCTTCGGCGAACCTTAGCCAAAGCTCGGGATGGTTCGGCGAACCGGCTTCTTCATCGATCAAGTTCGAAAGCAATTGCTTCCGCATCACTTGATCGTCGCATTTTGCGTGCACAGCCGATAGATACGTGGGGAACGCCGCGACATGGTGATAATACTGCTGTGCATAGTCCGCGAGCGCCTCCTTGCTCAACTCCCCACGCGTCCAGGCGAGATAAAACGGATGTTTCAAGAGATGCTTCTCCGCGATGTTATTGTCGATCTTGTCGAGATGGTCATTCATAAGGTCCTTTTCCGAATTTGAATGTAGATATAAACGCTGGTTCTCCAGTCGCCAAATTGTTAATGCGTGAGAAACAGTCATGCGTGTTGTGGATGACAATGGCCCAGCGTTTTAACGCTGGGAAAAGGTGATATAAAGGCCTGAGTCCCGTCAAGGACGAAAGAATCATGCATTCGTTCAACAGTTGTCTCGCTCACTGCATCTGGAGCACAAAAAACCGCACGCCTTTCTTGACTTCGGATTTGCGCGAGCGGCTTTGGCGCGTACCTCGGCGGTATTGCGAAACAAAATAAAATGAAGCCGCTGGCAGTTGGCGGAGCGGCGGATCACGTGCACATGCTGATCGCGTTGCCGGCAGCGCTGTCTGTGGCCAAAGCAATCCAACTTCTCAAAGGCAATTCTTCCAAGTGGATTCATGAAGCGTTTCCGAAAATGCGTTCATTTGAATGGCAGGAGGGCTACGGCGCATTCAGCATCGGCGTGTCCGGTATCGAAACCACTGTGGCGTATATTCGGAACCAGATGGAGCATCATCGCAATCGGGCATTTCGCGAAGAGTTTCTGGCCATGCTGCGCAAGCATGGTTTGGATTACGACGAACGGTTGCTTGGTTGATTCTTTCGTCCCCGAGGGACTCGCGCGCCTTCCAAACCGGTGACCCAGCGTTAGAACGCTGGGCTATTTTCTTTTCGTGCCTGTCGGCACTGAAGGTTTGCATAGTGACGATCTACCGCGGCAACCGTTTGCAAAGACAATATGAATTTCCGCAACCGTCAGACCACCCGCAAAATGCGTTGATGCCGCAAACGGAAGACTTGCTCTGATAATAGCCCAGCTTTTCAAAGCTGGGACAGCCGTTATTAAGAAAACCAGTGCCCGAAGGGACGGAAGAATTGCGGCTTTTCGAGCTCGTTACTTAACCCGACTTCAAGATGTGTTTGATACCACGGACGGGAATGACGACCCAGTCGGGGCGATGGTTCAGTTCGTAGCCGATTTCGTAGACGGCTTTGTCGAGCAAATAGGCTTCGAGCATGATTTGCAGATCGTCGGGGTTTTGCGGGACGAAGATCGCGCCGGCCGTCGTTTTCAAATAACTTTGCAGGAAAACGCTGCTCACTTGGCGATACCAAAGATCGGCCCAGCGCTCAAGGAACGGCACATCCTCCTTGCGCATGGCTGGCTGCCAGAGCGCGCTGTAAGCGGCGTATTGAAACGAGCGCATCATGCCTGTCACATCGCGCAAGGCTGAGCGCTTCAGCTTTCGCTCGCCAAGTGCCCGCGCCGGTTCGCCTTCGAAATCGAGAATGATGAAGTCCTTTCCCGTATAAAGCACCTGGCCGAGATGATAATCCCCGTGAATCCGGATTTTTGAAGCATTGGAGCGACGGTCGAGAAGCCGTTTTTCCTGCTCGAGAATTTTTTGCTCGGCGTCGAGAACCTGTTTTGCTTCCTCTCGAAACGCGTGGGGCAAGTCTGACAGTTTCTTTTCGAGAAGAGTAAACGCCCGCCGCAGCGATGCTCGCATCGATTGGTAAACCGACCGTTGCGCCATCGCATTGAAAGGCTCAGGCGCGAAGGCGCGATCATCGCTGTTTGAAGCAAGCGCGAGATGCAATTCGCCCGTGCGCTGCCCGAGCAGCATTGCTTTTTCAGGATAAACGCCGCCGATCAATTCATCGAGAAGTGAGCCGGGCGGTGCGGTTTGATTCTGGAGATCCGCTTTACGGCCAAGCACACGTTCGTAATAGCGACCAACCGCGTCCAACGTTAGCGCCCAGCCGTCACTCTCGCTCGTGGCCGCGTTCTGCAACAGACAGACAACGGTCGGCTCGGATTTTTCGTGACGATATTCCAGCGCGCCGGCGAAAGCCGGCACGTTGGAAAAATTGGCGCGCTCAGTAAGGAACCGGGTTATTTCGACATCGGGATTCACACCGTCCTCGAGTTTCCGATAGAGTTTAAGGAAGAATTTGTTGTCGAAGAGCATTGAGGAGTTGCTCTGCTCCCCACTCAAAACTTGCGATTCGTCCAAGGTGACCGAAGAATCCGCCGCCAGTGCCTTGCCCGCGATGCCGACGAGATCGCCCACATGCCCTTTCATGATCTGCCGTTGGGCGATCGCCTCAAATAATTGAGAACGAAACTTCTCATCCCACACTGCGTCATACAGAATGGCTTCTTCGGCACCTGCGAGGCGCGCGATGATCGCGTGCGGCGCGCTCCGAGAGACAGTGCGCGCAGCGTTACCCGACGCAATCTTTACCGGGAGGGCATAAGTTTCCGTAGGACCATCGACATAGCTTACCACTACAAACCAAAAGCGCGCTACATCTGTTTCTGATGAGACGGCCGGGTGCTCCACCACTTTAAGATCGCGGAGAGTCCGCGCCTTGGAGCCAAACCAGCGACAGGTCTGGATGTAATTGGGCAAAATTACCTGCTCGAGCTGCGCGCGCCGACCATCATCCAGCAAGGTATGAAGCTCGGCCGGCGCGTTGATCGTCGGCACAACGTGCTTTTTCGAGACGCGGCGCCCGTTGGTCTGCGCTTGCAACGCGAACCAGTAATACGCATGAGGACCGAGCGTGATAACGTAGGGTGATTTTTTGATTGGGCGAAACAGATTGCGGCTAAAGACTTCCATCGGCACACAGCCGGCGAAGTGCGCCAGATCCAACTCCACCGATTGCGCGAAACGCGAGAGATTCACCACGACAACGATGGTTTCCTTCTCATACCGGCGAAGAAATGCCAGAACCTTCGCGTTATCGGGATGGAGAAATTCAAGAGAGCCCCGCGAAAACGCCTTAAAGTTTTTCCGCATCGCAATGACACGGCGCATCCACCAGAGCAGCGAGGAGAGATTTTTCTGGTGATTCTCGACGTTGACCGCTTCGTAGTGATATTCCGGATCGATCGTAATCGGCAAATAAAGCTGCTGCGGATTGGCTCTTGAAAATCCGGCATTGCGGTCGGAACTCCATTGCATCGGTGTGCGGCAACCATTGCGATCACCGAGATAAAAGTTGTCGCCCATGCCGATCTCATCTCCATAATAAATGATCGGCGTGCCGGGCATCGAAAAAAGCAGCGTGTTTAGCAACTCGATTTTGCGACGGCTGTTCGCAAGCAGCGGCGCGAGCCGCCGGCGGATGCCAAGATTAATACGTGCGTGCGGATCGGTGGCGTAGACGCGATACATATAATCCCGCTCCTCATCTGTCACCATTTCGAGCGTCAGCTCGTCATGGTTGCGCAGGAACATGGCCCATTGGCAGCCATCGGGAACCGCCGGTGTTTGATCGAGAATGTCGATAATCGGAAATCGGTCCTCCATTTGCAGAGCCATGAACATGCGCGGCATGAGCGGAAAGTGGAAGTTCATGTGCGATTCGTCGCCTTTGCCAAAGTAAGCGACCGCATCTTCTGGCCACTGATTGGCTTCCGCGAGCAGCATGCGGTTGGAAAATTTCGCATCGACATGCGCGCGCAACTTGCGGAGATAGTCATGGGTCTCGGGCAAATTTTCGCAGCTTGTATCTTCGCGTTCGTAAAGATAAGGGATAGCGTCGAGACGGAGTCCATCGACGCCCAGGGCCAGCCAAAAATCGCACACCTTCTCGAGAGCTTCGAGCACAGCCGGATTGTCGAAATTCAAGTCCGGCTGATGCGAGTAAAAACGATGCCAGTAGTAGGCTTTGGCGACCGGGTCCCATGCCCAGTTCGAGGTTTCAAAATCTTTGAAGATGATCCGCGCATCTTTGTATTTCTCCGGCGTGTCGCTCCACACATAGAACTCGCGTTCGGGTGAGCCGGGCGCGGCACGGCGCGATTTTTGGAACCACGGGTTTTGATCGGATGTGTGATTGATCACCAGCTCAGTGATGACGCGCAGATTGCGCTGATGCGCCGCATCAAGAAACGCGCGGAAATCATCGAGGGTGCCGAAGTTCGGATTGACGTCGAAATAATCGGCGATGTCGTAGCCGTCATCACGCAGCGGCGAGGGATAGAATGGCAGGAGCCAGATGGCCGTAATGCCGAGCTCCTGGAGATAATCGAGCTTTTCGATCAGGCCACGGAAGTCGCCCATCCCATCGCCGTCGCTGTCACAAAACGTCTTAACGTGCAGCTCATAGATGATCGCGTCCTTGTACCAAAGCGGATCCACAGTCGTATTACTCAGCCCTTGCGCCATGCGGCTAACCTTTGCCGCACAAATCCACGCCGCGCAATCACCGGCTTCAACATCCTGGGCCAGATCGAGAACTTTGATTCCGCGAGAGTGATAAAGCGGCCACCTCGGCGCCACCGTCAATTCAAATCTTAGCTTTTCAGCTCGGACACAGAATCGTCATTTCTGGGAAACCAAACTGACCTGACTGGCGACGCATTGCCAGTTGCCGTCTCGATCCATCCAGGTGTCGGTAAAGCGATAAGTGCGATCAAACGCCTTGCCGTCTTTTCCGGAGCCTTTTTCGTTGGCAATCCCAACCACAACGGCGACGCCGCTGCCGTACATATGCACCGCGAGTTTCTCGGCCTTTGTCGATGTGTAGGTATCTTTGTCACCTTTCACGTCAGCTAACATCGCGCGCCGGTTTTGAACTTTGCCCTTGGAACTTACGCCGATGAAATCAGCCGCCACCATCGATTCGATGGTTGCCATGTCATGTTTGGCGATTGCATCCGACCATCGGTTTTCATTGTTTTTCAAGGTGGCTTCGGCGCTCATTTTCTTTCCCGGCGTGGCCGCGGCGGCCGAGGGGGCTTTCTGAGGCGCGGTAGCGGCGGCTTTCTCTTTTTTCTGAGCAGGCGGTTCCTCTCTAGGAGTCGTAGCGGTCTTTGCTTCGGGCCTGGGCGTCGGAGTTTCTTGCACGGTCGCGGAGGCTTTCTCCTCCGGCGCTGGGGACGCTGTTTCCTCCTCTTGCGCGAAGACCGAGGTGACGAAGCTTAAGGCGGCCATGCCAACGAATGATGTAATTAGTTTCATGTGATTTTCCTTTTCCTGAATTTCTCCTTCAAACGCAGGATTGCGCAGAAGCTATTCTCCTACTCTGCGCCAGCGAGCGTAACTCTTGCTCCAACCCACGCTATTATTTTGCCAGAGCGTATTAAGGGGTGGCCGGTCACCGGTCAAGGCTTATCGGGACCGTAAATTGATTGGAGTAGCCCCCTGCTGTGCGATCCGAGAACCGTGCTTCGAAACCGTTGGACGAAGTCGCCAGCTCAGACTAAGAGACCCCGATGGCTGGCTGCTGCCGACGTTTGCCTGGTTTTTCTAATTTCACGAACTAGCTCCAAGGGTGACTGAATCTGATTTCTTGCATGCATCGCAAAGCGAATAAACGAGGACGAGCCAAGACTGTACGTAAAATTCGGCGCTTCTCCGCTCCTCCACAACTCGAGCCAGGCGCGCCAAGTGATCTCGACTTAATGCAGGCGATCCAGGGTGAGGATGCTGATGCACTTTCCCAACTTTACGACCGGTACAACGGGATTTTGAAAGCGCTCATTCTGCGCGTGATTCATAACGAAGCTGAGGCCGATGATCTCCTGCAAGAAATTTTTATGGAGATTTGGAATCAGGCAAAGAATTTCTCTGCCCAGAAGGGCAAACCGCTGGGCTGGATGGTCACCCTAGCGCGCCGTCGTGCGATTGATGGTTTGCGCAAAAAGCAGGCTTACGCTCGCGCGGAAGAGCGCCTGCAAAACGAAACCGAACAGCAACCCGATGCGTGGGTGCATAACGCCACCGAAGAAGAAATTGTCCTGGGCGATACACGTACTCTTATACGCAAAGTGATCAATGGACTTCCGCCGGCCCAGCAGCAGGCAATTGATCTCGCATTTTTTCGGGGCATGAGCCAGCGCGAAATCGCCGCAAAAACGAATACACCCTTAGGAACGGTGAAAACACGGCTTGAATTGGGACTAAAAAAAATCTATGACGGCCTGAAGGAGCTGAAAGATGAACTTTAACGAATTCCAGAACCAATCGAGGCTCTATGTCATTGGCGCACTGGAGTCTAAAGAATTGGAGGAATTTGAGAGAGCGCGCAAAAAATTCGGCAAAAAGGCAGAAGATTTCATCATAGAATGTTACGCATTACACGAAGCATTCGCTCTGAGCTTGCGCCCAGCGATAGCTTCCGCCGCAATCAAAGAGCGGCTCATGTCGATGGTGCGAGAACGGAAACCGGCTTAATCTTCGGGCTTTTTCTCGCACCCATCTACTTCACGCAGGATAAACTCCTGAAGGAAGCCGTAGAAGTTTACCTGGAATAAACTCAAGTCCCGCCGTGATCCGATGGGCGAGCGATAGTGGTCGCACAGCTCGGCATCGGTGAACCTGCATTTCGCGGCAATCACCAGACGCGCCTGATTGAGTGCACTCAGCCACGCGTCTGCATGTCTCGACGGAATGAGCAGCGTGCGGTTAGCAAACATTTTCTCATTCCCGCTTAGTTGCTTCAGGTCTGCCGCCACCGTTTCTGTCGCCGTCTGAAACAGCCGCCGCAGCTCGGGTTTCACATAAAGTTTCCATTCCCCGCAAATCTCCTTTTCGTTTTGGTCCGCCGGTGGGCTGAAGAGGCGTTCTTCTGCTGCTGGGACGCCCTCTGGATTAGCGCTGGCCGGGATTTGCCGAAGAAGCTCTGCCAGAAATGGATCGAGCTCCGATATTTCGATCTCATCGTTTCGTCGGCAAATTTCCATATCAACCCGCCTTCTCGAGTGTGGCCAACAGGAGGTACCCGTGCAGCTGCTGGACGTAAAGCTCCGCACGCTCGCGCATTCCGCTCCACAAAACCGAACGCCCTTTGTGATGCACCTCTAGCATGTGCCTTTCCGCTTTCTCACGCGGATAACCGAAGACCCGCTGGAAGACCATCGTCACGTAGCTCATTAGATTTACTGGATCGTTGTGCACCACCACTTGCCATGGAAGATCGACATCTTCTTGGGAGCGCGTTTCTTTTTCGATGGCCGGTTTGTCAATTGTCGGTGGCCCCGCATTTTTCGGGACAGAACCCGTCATGACCACTCCGTTTTGGACCATCGCCACCTTGTTCCAAAGTGGCTTCACACTCATCCGCAAAAATTAACATAGGCCGCCTTCAGTTCAAACGTGTGGATACGATCCCGTCAGATTACTGGCTCTGCGGTCGCGGCTGCGAGGATTCGTTTTTGTATCCTCTCCATCTTGCGCGCGTCAGTGCGCTTTCGGTCATCGAAGCCATGCAGATGCAAAAGGCCATGCACGATGTACAATCGAAGTTCGCGCGTGAGCGAATTTCCGAAGGCTCGAGCCTGCCGCCGCGCTGTCTCGATGCTGATAAAGATTTCCCCGTGTTGAAACGTCAGTACGTCTGTTGGTCCCGATTGATTGAGAAATTGTCGATGTAACGACGCCATGCGGCGATCGGAAATAAACAAGATGAAAACCTCGCGCAGTTTTGTTAAATCGGTCGGTTTTCTTCTGCGCAGAACCGCACAGCAGCGCACTGCTTTGGTCGCGAAACGTTGAAGATCCACCACATCGATCGGAACAGTTCGTTGAAGATTTCTGACTTTGACTCGCCGGATCGCTTCGCGCGTCGAACGCTGTCTCATGATCAGCCGCGTTTTGCTGCTGTTCGTTTTTTTTGTTCCGCTTCACCGAGAGATTTTAGAAGTGTGTAAACAATTTCTAGGCGCGGCATATTTGCGCCTGCCGCAGTTGCGCGGCGCAGAGGCTCGCCCCAAATCCCTTCGATTTCGAGAGGTCGGCCCGCCTCCCAATCTAGCAACGTAGAGGGTTTGTAGGCGCCCATCGTTTCTGTTCGCTTCATTTGCTCATAAGCAGCAGAGTGTTCCAGCGGATATCCACATCTGTTCGCGGCGCCGATCACTTCGTCCATCAGGCCGAGTGTCGTGCGCCTCAGGCCTTCATCGTGAAGAATCGCCGCGGTATCGATTCCGCCAGCTAGGATGGACAATCCATTGAACGGAATGTTCCAAACCAACTTTCGCCATCGTTCCAGTGCGAGATTTTCAATGACGTTGCATTGGATAGCGCCACGTTTGAATTCCGCCGCGACATGATGAGTTCGCGATTGTGGTTTACGCCCATATTCGCCAATCACGATGTGACCGTAATCGTAGCGCTCGACCTCTGTGCGTGAAATTCTACTCAAACATATGAAACAAAGCCCGCCGAGCACGCGATCCGCGCCAAAGGTCTTCGCGAGAAATTCTTCGTTACCCAAGCCATTCTGCAGCGTGAGCAACATCGTGCGCTCATGCAGGAGCGGCGGGATAAGATCGACAAGGTCCGCATTAGAGGTCGCTTTGACGGCAATGAGAACGAGGTCAGACGCGCCAATTTTCCGCGTCGAATTGTAGCAGTTCACGTTCGTGACCCGGAAGTTTTCACCTTTGCCGCGAACGGAGAGTCCGTTGCTGCGTATTTCGCTCAAATCGCTGCGTATTAAGAAATGAACATCGCTGCCGCCATATGCGAGCTTTGCGCCGTAATAACTGCCAATCGCTCCCGAACCGATGATCGCAATCCGGAAATTCGTTGTTTTCACGCTGGCGGGCGCGTCTCTGATTGGAAATTTCGCGTGATCAATCGTGCGCCTTTGTTGAAAGTGAAATAAGCCCAGGCCCACTGGAAGAGCACTGCGATCCGGTTGCGAAAGCCGACCAGAAAAATGATGTGCACAAATAACCAGACAAGCCAGGCTGGAAGTCCGCTCAGATGCACAAAATTCAAATCCGCGACTGCCTTATTCCGTCCGATCGTGGCCATGCTTCCCTTGTCCCAGTACCGGAATCGACGTGGTTTGCGGTTGGCGATCATCCTGAGAACGTTTCGAGCGGCATGGCGGCCTTGCTGCATGGCGACCGGTGACACGCCCGGCAACGGCTGCCCAGTTTGATGAGAAAAATTCGCGAGGTCACCAATCACCTGGACTTCCGGATGTCCGGGAATGGTAAGATCGTCGTTGACCATGACGCGGCCGACTCGGTCGACCGGCACGCCGAGTGTTTTACCAACAAACGAAGCATTGTTACCTGCCGCCCAGATTTTCACGCGACACGGAATAAATTCGTCGCCCACTTGCAGTCCGGTCTCAGTGAGATTGGTGGCACGTGTGCCCGTGCGCACTTCCACGCCAAGAGCGACAAGTTGTTTCATCGCGCTCGCGGACAAATCCTCCGGAAAGGCAGCCAGCAGACGCGGCTCCGCTTCGATGAGAATCACGCGCGCCTGCGACGGGTCGATATGTCGAAAATCCTTCGCGAGCGTATAACGCGCGATCTCTGCGATCGCCCCGGCCATTTCCACACCAGTTGGACCACCGCCAATGATTACGAAAGTCATCGCAGCCTTGCGAGCGGCCTCGTCCGTGATTTTTTCCGCGTACTCGAATGCCATGAGCAAACGGCGCCGCAGTTCGATTGCGTCCTCCAGACTTTTTAGCCCGGGCGCCAATTTCTCCCACTCGTTGTGTCCAAAATATGAGTGCCGTGCTCCGGTGGCGACGATGAGGAAGTCGTAAGCGATTTCCATGTCGGTTGTCTTTATTTTTTTGGCATCAACGTCCACCGATTGCACTTCCGCGAGCATCACCTCCATGTTCTTGCATTTGCTCAACACCGCACGCACCGGCGCAGCGATGTCGGCTGGCGAAAGCGCCGCCGTTGCGACTTGATAGAGCAGCGGTTGAAAAAGATGATAGTTCGTGCGGTCAATCACGGTTACGCGCACATCTTTGCAGGCGAGCTTTTTCGCCGCCTCGAGCCCGCCAAAGCCCGCTCCGACTATCACGACGCGCGGCATTTCCGTCGGGAGATTTTCCATATGCAAGAATGTTCCGAGAAAGAAAACCGATGCGAGGATTTTCTACTCGGGCGACGCTCTGCGGAGTTGTCGAATTCCCTAATGTCTCACCTCGCCACGGGAGTTGCCAAAACCAGTTGTGAGGGCTGCAATCGCCGCTATCTTTCGCGCCTTATGCCGAAATCAGTTGCTCGCAGCAAAACACGCAAGGCCGTGGCAAAACGTTTCAAAATCACGGCGCGCGGCAAAGTATTAAGGGCGCAATCCTCGCGCCGGCATTTGCTGTCGTCCAAGAACGCGAAACGTAGACGCCAGCTGGGCAAAGCGGCGCGGGTGGACGACACTGACGTGGCCCGCATCAAGGCCAACCTGCCATTCGGCTAGAAGGATCAGCGCGCCTGGAGAACTTCGGAGCGCGATGCGCTCCTAGAAAGCCATCTAATAGCGAAACTGCGGCGAGGGTTCTTGGCTGGCGCTGTATGTGGTCCTGGTGACAGTCGTTGTTCTTATGACCGGCGGCATTGCGCCGGGCGCGGGTTCCGGACTATAAAGATCACGCCGATTGACCAGAGTGGTGCACGAACATTGAAGAACAACGAATAAAAACAATGCCAGCCATTTCACGGTGCCCATGGAAACAGAAGGGCGGTGGATTGTCAATGCGAGCGATTTTCTTATTTACAAAATGCGATTGCACGATCCCGATCTTGCGGGAAATTCGTTCTCCGTCAGGGGCTATGGATTGAGGACTTACAAACCCCGCCAGGGCAGGAATGCAGCAACGGTAGTCTGATCCTTTTTGCCGTAGTTCTCTGGCGGACTTTTCTTTGACGCCTAATCTGACGTGAAGCTCCTCAAAGTGAAAACGGCACGCTTTACACGCGTGGTCGAAAAAGCCGGTGAACCGGAAGTTTATACACTTTGGCAAAAGCCGGGTGCCGATCGTCATTTTCAATCGCAGATAAAGAACAACCGGGTCATGACGATCCAAAAGAGCGAGGGTGGAACAGACTTTGGATTCGTAGGGTTCAAAGAGAGAAAAGGCGCGACTTATCTTGTTTTTCCCAAATCGCTAAAACGATTTGCAGACAAGCGGATCGTCGGAATCGATTGGACGGTTGTTGATCGCTAGGGCCCGAGATTCGACTCTCTGCAGCGAATTATGCTACAATAAAGTTCGCGACATGAAGCGAAGCATTATCGACGAAAAACGAAGCGACTCGATCCAGTTAAGCAATCAAGAACGGGACCGTTATTCGCGCCATCTCATCATGCCGGAAGTCACGCCGGCCGGGCAGCGGCGCTTAAAGGCGGCGCGCGTTTTGTGCATCGGCGCGGGCGGCCTCGGATCGCCGGCTGCGCTGTATCTGGCCGCAGCTGGTGTCGGTACAATCGGAATAGTCGATTTCGACGATGTCGATCTTTCGAATTTGCAGCGGCAAATTCTCCACGGAACAAGCGATATTGGCCGGGGTAAGTTGGAATCCGCGCGGGATCGCTTGCGTGAAACCAATCCGCAGATCGACATCGAACTGCACAAATGCCGTATCTCGAGCGAGAATGCGTCCGCAATCATCGCGCAGTACGACGTGGTCGTGGACGGCTCGGATAATTTTCCGACGCGATATTTGTCAAACGACGTCTGCGTTTTTGCGCGCAAGCCGAATGTCTACGGCTCCGTCTTTCGTTTTGAGGGACAAACCACCGTGTTCGCGCCTCATTTGGGCGGCCCGTGTTACCGCTGCTTGTTTCCAGAGCCGCCTGCGCCAGATACAGTTCCAAACTGTGCGGAAGCGGGAGTGCTTGGCGTTTTGCCCGGGATTATCGGGATGTTGCAGGCAATCGAGACGATCAAGCTGATCATTGGCATCGGCGATCCGATCATCGGACGCCTCCTGCACTTCGACGCGCTCAAAACGAAATTCCGAGAACTTAACTTGCGACGCGATCCTGCATGCCCTGTTTGCGGGGAACATCCAACAATTTTCTCGCCGATTGATTACGAAGAGTTTTGCGGAACACGCTCAGCCCGCCACGCCGCCGAGATTGCAACGATCCGTGTGCACGAATTGAAACGACAGATGGAAGCGAACGGGCGACTTACGATTGTCGATGTGCGGGAGCCGTTCGAATTCGAGATCGCGCGCATAGCAGATTCGAAGCTAATTCCGCTGGCCGAATTGCCGGGTCGCCTTGACGAGCTCCGGCAAGACGAGGAGATCATCCTGGTTTGCAAGAGTGGCGGGCGCAGTGCACACGCGGCGGAGTTGCTGCGAGCTGCTGGATTCACAAATTCGTACAGCCTCGAAGGCGGAATTGATGCGTGGGCAGACCAAATCGATCCGACGATGCAGAAGTATTGATCGGCATAGTAACCATAATCGTTCGGGGGTAATTCGTTCAGGTATGCGCGTGTGCGCGCCCACCGCTGCACTGTACTGAAAGACCGCTTTCACCAGTTCGATGGACATCCCGGTGGAGAAATCTTCGCGAACCATAAAGCGCGGCGTCTCTTTGCTGGCCAGGACTTCGTAAGTTTCCGTTCCCTTCGATTTTTCGATTCGGTAAACGGCACGAATCGCATCAAAGGTTCCCGCGGGCACATGAACCTGGTCCGCTTTGGTAACTTTGCTGGCAACCTTGCTAATGCCGGTCGCAGGATCATAAACGGTGAAGTCCAATTTTTGCCCGATCTCCAAACGGCTGGCGAGCACCGCGGCCCAATCGATCCGTTGATCAATGGTGCCGGCAGGGACAGCCGCTTACCGGTTTCATCTCCGCGAGTTTCGCCTCATTCGTCACGTTGTCGGCGGTTGTTCCAGCTAATCCGCTCACGCGATCGCCCCCGTACGTGAGACTCATCGAATAGGTCTTTTTCGTCTTCCGTCGTTCGATCCGCAGCGCGGCCGAGATCGGGTGAAAAGAGGAACTGGCAACGGATTCCCACTCCTGATTGAAGCCCCTTGCCGCAAAACGAAAATTGCCATCAGATTGCTTGTCCACGGTAATCGTAAACGTCGCGATCTGTTTTCCGTTGCGTACTATCCGGTATTCGAAGCGTCCGGTGCGCAGCCGAATAGCGTCGAACTTCGCGTCGGGCGTCTCTGGCGGATTCTTATCGAGCAGCGTGCTTTGCGCAATCGCCGTCAGGGCGCCAAATAGAAGGACGAACGCGGTCGATCGCCATTTCATTTCGCTATTCAAAGCAGCCAGGCGAGAACTATTTCAAGACTGCCGCCAGATCATCCGCGGCCGGGACATTGTCCCATTGCTTCCGCAACTCGCCATCTTTCCCGAAGACGAAGACGCGGAAATCCGTTGCTTCGGGCTGCCCGCCGAGTTGTGACGACACCGTCCCATCAAAATCCGTCACGGCGAAGACATCGTCTCTCGCATTATGCGTAATTTTCTTTGCGTCGTATCGTGGCTGAAGACGCCTTGCCTCTTCGTCGAGGCGATGCCGCACCAGCATGGTCGCGATCTTGCCTCCGAGCAGTGTGTGCTTTCTGGTGAAGTTCAGAACCGTAATCATTCTATAACTCGGATTGCCGAGACAATAATCGGGAACACGGTCCCCAAGGGCGCGCGCCTTCTCCGAACCTGCTCTTGTCGTCAAGACGACGACGCTGACGTGACCGTCGGCAGTGGAAAGGATGTGTCCATCGACGTCGACAAACTTGAGCGCGTAGATTTGTCCGACTGAAAGAGCTGCGTGCAAAGGCGCAACGAAAAGAAAAGAAACTGCTTTCACGAACAAAAAGAATTGAAGTGCGCGCGGCCTCACGAGTAAGCAGATTGGCGACAATGACGCGCGCTGACAAGTTCTGGATCCCCGCGTCTGTGTGGCGTTGCTTATTACCGAGAAACGCGAGGATTGCCTGCGTTTGCTTGTCGATCGTTTTTGTCTGCGGCTTTACTGGCTGCGATCGACTGATGACTTCTCGCTACACGCAGCTCGTTAAAGACGCCGATGGAAAGTCGGCGCAAGGAGACTTTTTGCGCGCAATCGATCTTTACGAAGCCGCGCTCGATGACAGCCCACGATGTGCTGAGATCCATTACAAGCTAGCGGTACTTTACGATGACA
>VBQB01000294.1 GCA_005887855.1 Verrucomicrobiota bacterium
TTATCATGCCGCAGCTTGGCGAATCGATCGCGGAAGCAACGGTTGTCGACATCAAAGTGAAGTCCGGCGACGAGGTCGCGGCCGATCAGGAAATTATCGATGTCGAAACCAATAAAGCCGTCATGGGCGTGACCACGCCTTGCAAAGGCAAGATCGACAAAATCACCGTGCAACTAAAGGAAACCTATCCGGTGGGTGCGGTGCTCGGTTACGTGAAAGCCAGTGAAGAAGACGCCGCCCGGTTCAAGAAAACCGTTTCAGAAGCGCCGAAGGGAATGGCCATGGAAGTTCCCGGACGCGAAGAACAAGCCGCCGTTGCCGTGCGCCAGAGAGACGGTGAAGCTGTAGGACGCACCGGAGGGCTGCCTGTTCCCGCCGCTGCCAAAGGCGCTGGATTTCTATCCCCGCGAGTGCGTGCGCGCATGGCAGAGTTGGAACTGACTAACGCTGATCTCGCCGGGATCCCTCCAACCGGTGCCGGCAACCGCGTCACGATTAAAGATCTCGAGAGTTTTTTGCGTAAGATCGGGAACCAGCAAACAGAAGAAGCTTCCGCGATCCGCGCCGGCGTTGCTGATGCGATGCGTCGTAGCTGGAGCCGCCCGCTTGCAACGATTGGTTCGTCCGTGTGCCTTGATGGCGTGTTGCAAGATCGACAATCGCGCGATCCAAAACCTGGTCCAGCGCTTTACGCCGCGCGCGCGCTCGCGCTTGCCCTCGCGGAAAATCCATCCGCAGCCGCAAAATTAATCGGCGGTCGAGTGGTGCAATCGAGTTCCATCGATGTCGGCGTGGCCGTGGAAGCGGAAGATGGAATCATGGTGCCGATTATTCGATCCGCGGACAAAACGTCTCTTGTCGATCTTACGGCGAAATACAAGGAGCTGGTGAACCTTGCGCGGCAACGACGCATCTCGCCTGATATGCAGGCCGGCGGCATCGCCGCCGTTTCAAATTTTGGAACGTTCGGAATGGAATGGGGCACCCCGATTCCCCTGCCCGATCAAACATTACTGCTCGGCCTCGGCGTCGGGAAGAAAGTTCCCTCCTGGAATGAAGAGAAAAAGGAATTTGTTCCAAGGACCGAAGCGCAGATCACGTTAAGCTTCGATCATCGCAGCATCGATGGCGGCGGCGCGGGACGCTTGCTCAAACGCGTAATCGAGCTGCTGGAAGATCCGAAGAAGCTTTAGCTGTTTGCAGCTACGGCGAGATCTCTTGAGCCGAGGATCAGCGCGTTGCTGGCGAATCGATCTGATTGTTTGCCGGGAAAATGCATTTGCCGGTATGTGCATCGAAAATAAAAAAACCGACGACAGTGTCGACGAAGACGAATCCATTGTCGTCGATGCCGTAAAGACCCCGACCCCACGAAAAATTGGAAACTGTGCGAACGAGCTTCGAACGAGAGCCGAGCAGCTGCCTCACGGTAATCTCCCTGATCACCTTGCCGTGGACAATGAAAGTTAATAGAACATAGTCATCTCGCGCGACGTCTGGCGGAAGCAAGTTTAGATAATCCGTTTCGGCAACAATTGTGTTGTCATCGTTCGAGACCTGAAACACGCGAAACCATCTGGGAAACTTCCATAGGGTTTCGCCGCGCGCGATTCCACCTTCTGGACCGCGATTTTGCCGATAAACAGTTGTTTCATTAGTCTGTGGATCGCTTTCCGCACCAACGTTGAAATTCCTCGAGGCCACCCTCACAACTTCTGGAGGCGGAAGGCGAGTGTCTCCAGAGAGCTTCGGCAAAATCAACGGAAGCAGGGAGCCAATTATAGCGAAATACCGGGCGCGCCAATGCATGAGAATCAGTTCTAGCAGATGGGATGGTATCTAACACTCAACATTTCACATGTTCTTTGGCGTCCATTTCGTTCCTTCTCTCTGGGAAATCGCTGTAAAAAACCCAAGCACAACGACCAGAGCGCAAGCGGCCGCTGCCGCGCTTCCCCAGATCAGCCAATATGGCTGGTAAGTGAGCGTGAGCCGTCCATGTGAGCCGGCTGGAACCTCGACAATTGGAAATAATCCGCGATACGAACTGACCGCGAGTTTTTGGTTCCCGAGCCGTGCCTCGTATCCGCGGAAATACGGACGCGAGAAAGTCACCAACGCAGGTCGATCGCCGCTTGGCACGTCGACATCTGCCTCCACCCGATTTCGCGAATCGTTAACTGGTGAAATCGTCGCAGGGACAAATCGCTCGTCAGGCCGCGAATCAATCGAAGCGATCGAACGCACTCGCGCAAATGGCGCACCGCGCCGATGGAAAACGCGTCCTTCATCTGTCGAAACGACCAGTTGCCACTCAGCGGCCGGTTGAGGAACGGTATCCAGTTCTCGCGCGACAACGATCCCATCGACGCCCAGTCGCGCCAACTCGCCCTCGGGGCCGGCTTGGTTATTGAGTAAATACGTTCCCATTCCGGGATCAATTTCGCCGTGAATCTCGGCGTAGAATTCACGTGCGACCCCAGCAGGCCGGATTGGGCTGTAACCGTTGACGAAACGCAATCCGGCCCACATCGATGTGCTCCCGGGTCGCACGATTTGGCCGATCGGTTGGGGTTTTTTTTCGCTGCGATACGTGAACTCCGCCCATGGATAGATGCTGAGGTACAGCCGACGCGGATCGAGCGGGGACGACCTAATCAACTCTTGCGAGAGGTTGTATTTGGGAACGCCGCAGTTTGGCGGGATGCAGAGATACGTCGTGAGGAGCGCGAAAAATGTGATCGCCGGAGGTGTCCATCCGCGAAATCCGGAATTGCGCAAAAAATATTCCGAAAAGTACCAAAGCGCGGCAAGGCCGAGAAAGATCCATGTCAACGGAAAAGCGTATGAGCCGCCCGTGCGGAAGATCGACATCGTAATGGCTGTCAAAACAACCAGTGCGAACGCCGTTGTAGCCGGAGTCGCTAACCCTGGCCATCGAAGACTCGATCCCGCTCCGCGCAACGTTTGCAGCGCTTCTGCGGCGCAAATCGCGAGAATCAAATGAAAAAAGGGAAGCCAGCGAAAGCTCCAACGAAAAACGCCTGTAGTCGGCAGCATGGCGAGTAAGAGCACGACCGCGAGCAGGATCAGCTCCCATTTCATTTCCCTGACCAGTTTGCGACTGCGACCAATCAATCCTGCGATGAGGGCGGAAATTGGAACCAAGCCGCAAGCCAACTCAGTCGCCGGATGCGGGATCAGACGCGTGAAGAAATCCGTCCATTTTACTGTCCAACAGGGAAGAATAAATCCGGGCAGCGCGGCTGCCGGAACGCGCCATTGCCAATGTGCAGACGCCGCCTGTAATTCACGCGCTGAACCCTGAACGTAATCAAGAAGCGCGAGCCATGCCGGAGCGGAAAGTCCTAGTCCGAGCAGCGTGCCGAAACACAATGGTAAGATCGACCAGGTGCTTCGGGTTTGAGCTAGCGATTTGAGTGATAACCAAACGAGCAAGAGCGCCAACATCACAACCGTGTAAGGAAAGCCGCCGGTAACGACCAGATAAACAAACGGCGCCGGCCATATGAATCTCCACTTCGTTATTTTTGTATCCAGCGCTCGTTCGGCTCCCCACCATGCCCAAGGCAGCCAAGCGAACGCGCCAAGCGCACCGAACCAATCGGTTGCGCCCCAACAAATGATCCAGCCGTTCAAGGACGCGACCAGCGCAACGAAGATTGAGAGTGGAATTGAAAATCGACGGTCCTGTGCCAGCAAAAATGCGCCGACCGCCAGGACCAAAAGATGGGTGATGGAAAGAGCAGCCGCTTGTTGTGAGAATATCAGCGAAAATTTCCAGATGAGAACGACGGACGCATTCACAAAAATCGAGAACGTGCCGTACTGAAATTCGCCAGCGAGATTGCCGCAGACCCAGGAATAGGGACTCAAGAGCGGCCAGTGGCCTTCCGACCAGCTGCGCGCCACATCGGCGAATACGGGCAGGACCGACAATTCATAATCGTCATTCCAAAAAACGAGTGGATCGTGCCAGAGCAGGATAAGGGAAAATCCGACGACGATCAGGCCGGCTGTGATTGCACCGGCGATTGTAAAACGCGTACGTCGCGTTTCGGACATGCGGCAAATTCAACGCCGAACATACGACATCCAACATCCAATATCCCACTCAGCGGATTCGAGTTTCGATGTTCGATGTTGAGCGTTCGATGGTTTCATCTTACAGAACCACTGGTTTGCCCTCGGTCATAACGAGAACCTTGTCCTCGATGCCGTGGGCCCGAGCCGAAGCGAGCAATCGTTCCGGCGGCTCGTGCATTGGCTCAAAGCCGAGCGGGAAAGTTCCGTAATGCATCGGCACCAACGTTTTTGCGCGAAGCTCGAGAAACGCCCTCACCGCCTCTTCCGGATTCATGTGAACTTCGCGGCCGCTTGGCGCTTCATAGGCGCCAATAGGAAGCAAAGCGACGTCGATCTCGTGGCGCTCGCCGATGTCCTTGAACCCTGGGAAGTAAGCGCTGTCGCCGCAATGAAAAATGGTGCGGCCGTCCACGTCAATGACAAACCCGCCAAAGTCGCGATGCAAATCTGCGAGAAATCGCGCGCCCCAATGATGACATGGCGTGAGCGAAATTTTGAGCGGCCCGAGTTCGACCGTCTCCCAGTAATCAAGCTCGTGCACAATGTGAAAACCAAGGTCGTGCACCAAATTTCCCACGCCGATTGGCACGGCAATCGGTTGATCGGCAGCCACGCGCCGCAACGTGCGCCGGTCTAGATGATCGAAATGGGCATGCGTCACCAAGACAAAGTCAATCGCAGGCAGATGATGAAGTTCGAAGCCCGGTTGTTTCAATCTTTTGATGACCTTGAGCCACTTCGACCA
Source organism: Verrucomicrobiota bacterium (assembly GCA_005887855.1). Next base: position 4,853 of record VBQB01000294.1, read on the forward strand.
GTTCGGATCAACTAAGATGTTGACTTCGTGCGTTTGGATCAAAAATGACGCGTGGCCGATCCAAGTGATGCATATCTGGCCTTCCCGGATTTTCGGAAACTGCGGGCGAACGTGATTGCCAGAGCGTTTAATGAAAAGTGAAGGGATCAAGACGCTGGTGAGAAAATTGCGCTTGTGCCAATCTGCTCGCGGACGCAAGCGCACGCGCGTGGAGCGCTTGGCGCCGTCCTCCAATTCCTGGCGAACAACATTCCTCCGGCTTTTTTTCGAAAAACGAATCGGCACTTCCGCGAAAGCATATAAGCTTGCCCCAGTGAAGCAAACCTTTCGCGTCGATGAACGATGGATTGGGAATGCTTGGGAAAAGCTTTCGCTTCTTCTTATAGCGATCGCTGTTGATTGCGGATGAATTCTGCGTTGAGTTGTGCGCAATATGCGGATTTGGAAAATCCTCGTTCCTGCCTTTTTGATCTGCTCGGTGGCCTTCGCGGTGCAATCGCCTTTGCCTTTCAGCACGGTTTTTAAGGGACAGGATCAGTTCAACCGACTGGTTACGAAGGCCAAATCTGGAAATTGGAGCTCACTGCCGATCGGCGAGCGAACGGCGGTTGTCGGTCAGGCATTGACCGGAACGCGCTACAAACATTTCACTCTCGAGATCGATAACCGAATCGAGACGCCCTCGGTGAATTTTCAAGGGATGGATTGCTGGACGTTTTTCGAAATCGCGCTCAGCTTCGCCCGGATGCTCAACGAGCCGCAATCGAATTGGACTCCGGAGCGATTATTGCATTACATCGAGCTCGACCGGTATCGCAGCGGCGAATGCACCGGTGAATATCTCTCGCGACTACATTATTTGGAGGATTGGCTTTACGACAATGACCGGCGCGGCTTGGTCGTTGCTCGGGCCGCTCGCGCGCATGGAAGCCAACGTTTCATCGCGCCCGCTCTATCAGATTCCAAAGAACCGCGTCGCTGGAATTGAATCGAAATTACAAAGCGGCGACATCATCGGAATTATCGGACGCGACAGATCGGGGCTTTACTCCACATCGCACGTCGGGCTGGCATTGCGCACCAATGACGGCGTCTTGCATTTCATGCACGCCTCTTCCCCCGGAAATTCTGGCCGCGTCATCGTAGACACAGGGCTTTCGAAATATCTGTATCGCTACCGATCAGACAGCGGAATCCTGGTCGCGCGTCCGTTGCGTTAGGTTATTTCCCGCTCTTGGAATTCCGCGAGCAACTTCTCTAGTCGCTCAAGGGCCTCTTCCGCATCGACGCCGTGTGCTTCGAGTGTGGCGGTAGCGCCGCAATCGAGGTTAGCGCGGAGGATGTCGATGAGACTGGCAGCCGAATATCGTTTTCCGCCTTTCACGACCCAGATTTCCGATCGGAAACTGTTCGCCCGTTTGACAAACTCGGCCGCCGGTCGCGCATGCAGACCAAGCTCATTAGTGATGCGCACCTTGCGTTGTGCGGAGACGGGCGCGCGCTTCTCGCCAAATCTCATGCCTGACTCGTGCCCCACCGGCGATGGAGAAATTTTTCTATCGGAGAAAAGAAGATTTTGTCCGCAAGCAAACCGATAACAACGATCACAAGCATGATCGCGATGACTTGATCCATTGCGCTCAATTCACGTCCATAATGTAGAAGTTGACCAAGCCCAAAACCGGTCAGAATCGTCACAAAAATTTCCGCTGCCATGAGTGAGCGCCAGGCAAAGGCCCAGCCTTGCTTCATTCCGCTGACGATAAAGGGTAGCGCCGCGGGCAGGATGACTTTGAACCACATGTGCAACCGCTTGGATCCCATGGTCAGCGCGGCGCGGCGGTAAATCGGTGGAACATTGCGCACGCCGGTTTCAGTGGCGATGACGACTGACCAGAGTGTTCCCATCACAACTACGAACAGCATCGCCGCTTCGGTTTGGCCGAACCATAAGAGCGCGAGCGGGACCCAGCAGACGCTTGGCAATGTTTGGAGGCCAAGCGCCATGGTGCCAATCGTATCGCCAAACAATTTCCAGCGCGCGGTTAAGAGTCCGACTGGAAGTCCTACGACAAGTCCGATGAAGTAACCAACGAGCAAGCGGCGCATGGTGATTACGGTTGCCTTTAGCAGAGTCCCGTCCACAGCCGCGTTCTTCAAATAGCTCGCGACCTGCCACGGCGACGGCAAGAGGACAGGCGACCAAATTCTGGCGCGAAACGCTGCGTCCCAAAGCAGAAGCAGGACAGCGAAAAAACCAGCCGCCAGAAGAAATCGTTTCATCCCGTGGCGGTTTGACCGAGACTCTTCAGAGCTTTTGTGATTCGTGTGGCGTAAGCGGCAAGATCGACACTGTTAATGTCGCGCGGGCGGGGTAGTTCCACTGCAAATTCTTCCTGAATGCGGCCGGGATGCGGCGAAAAAATCAAGACACGATCGCCCAGGCACGCCGCTTCGCGAACATTATGCGTGACGAAGACAATGGTCTTGCGCCGCGCTTTCCAGATTTCCTGAATATCGCCGTAAAGTTGCTCGCGGGTGAGCGCATCGAGTGCAGCGAATGGCTCGTCCATGAGAAGCACGCGCGGATTCGGCGCAAGCGCACGCGCCAGGGAGACGCGCTGCTTCATCCCGCCGGAAAGCTCGTGAATGTTCGCGCGTTCGAATCTGGTTAGGCCCACTAGTTCGAGATAGTATTTCGCCACATCCTGCCGGTCTTTGTTTGTTAGATTTGGTTTGAGCTTCAATGGGAAGAGCACGTTTCCGAAAACATTAAGCCACGGAAAAAGCGCCGATTCCTGAAACATGACAAGGCGATCACGCCCTGGCGCTGTGACCGGTTTGCCATCAGCCAGGACGGTGCCGCTATCCGGTTTCTCCAGCCCGGCGATGATGTTGAGCAGAGTTGATTTGCCGCAGCCGCTCGCGCCGACCAGACAAACGAATTCGCCTTCCGCGACGTTCAAGCTCACCCGGTCAAGCGCCAGAACCGTGCCGGATGCGCTTTGAAAGCTTTTCGAAACTTCTTCGATCGCGAGCTTCGAGGGCGCAATGACTTGGAGCTCCTCAGTAGCTGAGGAACGGTGGCGGCCAGCTAGGTGCATTACGGAGTTTCGATTAGCTTCGAAGTGTCGGTCGAGCCTTTTAAGAAACCCGCGTCTTTTCCGTCCTGCACTGACTTGGCGATCAAATCGCGAGAGACTTCGCTGGTGAACTGAATCCGCTTCCATGCTTGCGCGACAGCGTCTGGCGAAAAGTCAGCCCGCGTTTCGGCCTTCAATTCTTCGATCAATAACTTCTGCGCTTCTGGTTCATTCTCCTGGATCCATTTCGTGAGTTCCACGTTTGCGTCTGCGATTTTCTTCGCCAAATCCCGTCGATCACGCAGAAACTTCACACTGGAAACAAGCCACGTGGTGATGGTGTCCTTGTCTTCGAGAAAAACGCGCGCCTTCGCATCGCGCTGGAGACGTCACCGCCGGTCATGGTGACATTGAAACCCTGTGCTTTCAGCCACGCGCGGCACGAGATGTCCTGAGTATTACCGAGCTGTGGCGTGGCGACTTTTTTCCCGCGAAAGTCCGAAGCTTTGTTGATACTACCGTCCGCCGGAACGACCAGGGCTGCTCCTCCGTTGGCAGCGCCCGCAATGATGCGAATTTCTTCGCCATTCGATTTAAAGTGGGCGTTAAGAGCGGGATTTGGACCCACATAAGTGACGTCGAGCGAGCCGGCGAAGATCGCCTCCATCGCAGAAGGTCCCGCATTGTAAGTGAACCATTGGATCTCGACATTTGGACCGAGCCGCTTTTCAAACCAGCCTTTGCCCTGGCGCGCGAGGGCGTGCGCAATTACACCCTGGGCGTGAGTGATATTCGGGAAATGCCCGAAGCGAATCACCGTTTTTGCTTCTGCACGGGCGGCTTGCACGAAAAGCGCAAGCGTTCCGATAACTGCTATCAATGTTTTTGTCTTCATAGTTTGTTTTCAATAGGAGAATGTCATCATGAGATAAGCGAAGTCAGCATCGTCAGCTCGCCTAGCGTCGCTGTGACTACGAGCTCGCCTAATTTGATCGAACTAAAATATTACTTGGATGCGCCCGATGACTTCATCGAATTGATCCTCTCCAAACTGAGGATTCGCTTCCCGGAAATCCGACCAGGTATGAATATAGTTGACCATCAGCTTGAGGTCGTCGCCGTG
>VBQB01000295.1 GCA_005887855.1 Verrucomicrobiota bacterium
AAATTGGAGTTTCGGCAAAAGGATATCGCAGAGCGAGGCGACATTGACTTCAGTGATCAAGCGTTCCGCCTGTGCCGATGGACAGTATGGAGTAACGATGATGGACTCGCCCAACAGATCGCCGGCGAGTTGGGGCAACGGGTCCGCGCTAGTCGGCCATGGTATTCCTGGATAACTCTCGCACGACCGGCAATTGTATTCGTTGGCTTGGTAGTGTTGTTCGGCGCTGCCCTCACTTGGCACGATTTGCTCAAGACTGGTCACCTTCCGAGTATGGAACGCAAGACGCCCGATTTCGGAGACGTCTTCAGCTTACTTATTCCCATACTAATTGTTCTTGGTGCGTGCTTATTTTTCGCCGAAAAAGTTTGGAGTTGGATGTTCCCAAAGCTTTGGTTTCTGATCGGCCGGCAAAAACGCGAGTTTGAAAAGCGCGAAAGCGTTCGGCGATGGCTATTTGGCGGCGTGATCGGCGCGATAATAATCGGTTTGGTTGTGAACTACTTGTCAGTGTTTTTTTTGTCTCAACGAAAATGATGCGAATATTGCGCGGGTGTCCTTAGCCCCAGCGGTGATTGCGGTTCGGCAAGCCAGTCTCCGTACGAGGAGGGAGGACGGATTACACCGGTGTAAAACACCAGCGCGGGAGGGTCGCTCAATAACCCAGGGCCTTTTTTCGCTCTGCGGCGCTGGGCAAGGGATCCTTGCGGGCTGTGATCGCCTCCGCGCCCGAGTCCTTCAGCTGGTGCGCCTGAGTCGCGTTGAACTCAATATCCTTCGTGAATTCTGGCGGAACATCCGCGTCAGCGTAGATGGCGTGCACCGGGCACACGTCCACACATGCCATGCAATCGATACAATCATCCGGGTGAATGACTACCTGGTTGTCCAGTTCGTAGAAACAGGCGACGGGACACACCTCCACACAGTCGGTGAACTTGCATCCGTTGCATTTGTCGGTCACGATGTGGGGCATGGGATCACGTGGTTGAAGATTGTGTCAAGACTGCCGTTAGCGACTCAAGTATTTCAGTGATGCCCGCGCGGTCAATTCCTGTTTCAATGTCGCCGCTAAGCTACACTTGGGTGATGCTCGTGACCAGTCCGGAACAAGACCGCTACAAAAAACGTGACGATTGTTCCGAAGCAAATCCACCACGGAAACGCTAGGACCGGCAGCCAGGCCGGCTGTGTATAGAGTTGCGTGCCAAAAATGTTGGTGATGCCATTCGGCAATCCGCTCAGAATGGCGACGACAATAAAACCGACGATCATGGCAATGCTGTTGCCGCGATCGTTCCCGCGCGTCCTGGTTAGCATCCCCGCAAAAAACACACCGAGAAGTGAGCCGTAGGTGTAGCCGAAAATCCCGAGCACGATTGGGATGATTCGGACATTGGGATGGACGATGACAAGATAGGCCGTTGTCGATGCCACGATGATCATCAGAACAGAAAACCACACAGTCGCCCAACGGACGGCGCGCAAGCTTTGTGCGTCTGTGGCTCCGGGGTTGATGTAAGGCTCATACCAATCGCGGGTGAAGCTGGTGGCAAGGGCGTTGAGGGCCGTGCTAAGCGATCCCATGGCAGTGGCGAAGATTCCGGCGAGGAGCAATCCGCGAAGTCCCACTGGCATTTGATACAGAATGAAGTGGCAGAAGGTTTCGTTCGGAGTCTTGGACAGCGTCGGATCGGGATGGGCTTGATAGTAAACCCAGAGCAGTAATCCGATGCTGAGGAACGTGAACGCGATCGGGATGTCGGCGAACGCGGAGCAAATAAGGGAGCGACGGCTCCGGCGTATGTCGGGCGCGGTTAACATTCGCTGCACCATGTCTTGGTCCGTACCGTGTGTGCCCATCGTGATGAACGCTGCTCCGATTAAGCCGGCAAAGATCGTGTACTCCGTCTCGAACATGCTCTTCACTTTGTCCCAGCCATGTTTGGCCGGGTCGAGACCGGTTGTGATGAGATCTGAAACCTGAAATGCGCCGTGGCGTTGCACGATCTCGCGCCAGCCGCCTGGAATTGCGAAGTAAAGCAATGCAAGCGCAATGAACGCGCTCCCAATCATGATTGAGGCTTGAATCAAATCGGTCCAGATGACGGCCTTGATGCCACCGAATGTGGTATAAATCGCCGTGAGAATGACGATGGCAATCGTGGCGCCGAGGTAAATCCAGAGAGTTTGAGTTTGGTTTGGTCGAGTGCCGCTGATCATTTCGTAGGCCAGGGCGAGTGCGATGGCTGCCACATATAGCCGCGCTCCGGAAGCGAGCAGACGGGTGATCATGAAAACAGCGGAAGCCGCATTCTTGCTCGCGACCCCGAAGCGCGCGGTCAGGTACTCGTAGATCGAGAAAACTTTGTAGTCGTAATACGGTTTGATGAAAATATAGCTGACGAGAACGCGTCCGATGATCGTGCCGAAGGCGAGCTGTAAGTAGGTGTAATCGCGGTGGCTGAAGCCTTCCCCGGGTGTTCCGAAAAACGTGCCGGCACTTGTTTCAGCCGCCACCAGTGAAGCAAGCACCGCCCACCATGGAATGCGCCGCCCGCCGAGCGCGAAGTCTTTCAGGTTCTCCTCTCTCCGGCCCATGTAGAGGCCGATGGAGATGATAGCGACAAAATAGAGGAGCAAGACGCCTGAATCGATCGCGAGCCGTCCGTCCATATCGATCTAGGTGACAGAATTTTCTGGCGACGCAATCCGCTTTTTCGTCACGACGGATCAGATTAGCCACAGTGAAAACAGATTTATACAAATACAGGTGTAGCGACCGGCCTGCGGCCCGGCCGGGACAGCGCATAGCATCTTGGTTACAAGATCCATGTTAATCTGTGGCAAGAATGAAACTGACGGAAATCCCCGCGCTGGACTTCGATCTCGCAATGACATTCGACTCCGGCCAGGTCTTTCACTGGGAAAAGATCGACAACGGATTTATCGGGACAATTGGCGATCGCGGCGTTTACGTCGAGCAGCGCGGGGATGTTTTGAAGCTGTACAGGAAGGAACGCATACTCGGCGGCTTAAAGCCGTCGAGTTTCGCTCGATCCGTTGCGAATTACTTCGCGCTCGATCATCCGCTTGCGGAAATCTGCGCATCGTTCCCGAGAGATGCGACTATGGACACAGCGCGAACTTTTTGTCGCGGCTTGCGGATTATTCGTCAGCCGAAATGGGAATGTCTGGCCACATTCATCTGCTCATCGATGAAACAGGTGTCGCATATTCGTCAAATTTCACTGGCGCTCCGGAACCGCTTTGGTGACCAGCGTAAGATCGATAACCACGTGGTTTACACGTTTCCGTCAGCGCAGCGAATTGCCCGAGCTTCCGAGAAGGAATTACGCGAATGCGCACTCGGTTATCGCGCCAGAAACCTGCTCGCGACGGCGCGGCTCGTCAGTGCCGGTACAGCCGATCTCGAAGCGTGGTCAGCGCTCTCCGATGCCGATCTTCGAGAAGAGCTCTGTGCATTGCCGGGCGTGGGCGCGAAGGTCGCGAATTGTGTTATGCTCTTTGCCTACGAACGTCGGCGCGCTTTCCCGGTTGACGTCTGGATGGAGCGCGTTTTGAGACAGGAATATTTTTCGGGGAAGAAAAAAATAACGGCGGCACGGCTGCGGGAATTTTCCGAAACCTATTTTGGCGAACATGGCGGTTACGCACAGCAATATTTGTTTCATCGCGCTCGGATGAACAAGAAGCGAAGGTAGCGCAAGCTTCCAGCTTGCATTTTTGTTGGCGCGCAAGCCGGAGGAATGCGCCACTTTCTGCGGTGCTATTTGTCAGCACCCGTTGGGTGGGATAATGTTTACGTCCGCCAAGGTTAGGAAACTGAGCCCGAATACCTTTGCCATCATTGATAGACCGCTCTTATGACGACGGCCGAGATCATGTTCGCCCAGCCGGGCGACGGGACGATCGATCGCGAACACGACGCTCGAAAAGTTTTGTGGGCGTTGTTGGCGGCGCTTTTAATTCATCTTGTGGTCGCATATTCGCTGGCTGTGTTCGGAGGGGTTTTCTCGCCGGCGCTTCCGGTCGAAGAAAAGCCGGTTCAACTGACGTTTGTCGATCTTCCGCCCGCGCCGCTGGTTCCGAAGAATTCGGCCTTTATCGAGACCGATGAGTCGAAACAATCAGCCGAGCCGCCAAAGGAGAAAACATTTGAATCGAACGCCAATTCGAAGGCGGCAAGCGAACTTCCCGCGACTGGCGTGTTGCCGTTGCCATCGCAAAATGGCAAGGATCGCCCGTTCGTGGATTTAGAAAACCATCCTTACTCGCTTCAAATGAATGGGGTGCAACCGCAGCCCAGTGCGGTGCCGCAAGAAAATCCAAAGCCAACGGCAGCGCCACAGCCGACCCCGCAGCCACGTCCAATTACCGCAGCGGAGCAATTTGCGATGTTGACCACAAGACCCACTCCAGCGGTACAGCCCTCTGTTGCCCCTACGCCGGCGCAAGTGCGATCCGCTTATCGGCCCTTAAAAGATCAAACGCGCATCTCCGGCAACATCACAAACCGAGGTCTCTCTTCGGTTAATGCGTTCGGCACCCCGCTGGGGCGCTACGAAAAAATCCTGAAAGACTCAGTCGGCTCGCGCTGGTATGCTTACGTGGACCAGAAACGCGACTTAATTAGTATCGGTACTCTGCAACTTCGATTTTACGTTGATCGAAGCGGGCGGGTAAAGAACCTCAAGGTCATCAAGAACACATCGAACGAGTCCTTTGCCAATGTTTGTTTGCAGGCCGTGCTCGAAGCACAGCTTCCGCCGATTCCTGAGGACGTCGCGAACACTTTGCCGCCCGAAGGCCTGGAGGTGGACGGATTCAGCTTCACTATGTATCCAAATTAATGATTGCGTCCTGGATAATCGCCGAAGCGCCGGGAACCGTACAGACAGTGATTGGATTTTTCGCGAAAGGCGGCCTTTTCATGTGGCCGCTTCTGGCGTGCTCGATTGTTTCCGTGACGACAATGATTCTGCGCGGCTTCGCCTTGAGAGAGAAAAATGTGATGCCGCTCGTAATCGAGAGCGAGATCGAACGACTCGTGCCCGGAGGCAGTGTAGAACGATTGATGCGGATCGTGCATCATGATCCGTCGTCGCTCGCGCGGATCACGCGCGTCGCGCTGCTGCATTTGCGCGCGCCGCGTTCGGAAAACGTAGAAGTGGTGCAAACGCGTGCGCGTCACGAGATGGTGCGGCTTGAAAAAGGGCTCATCGTTCTCGAAGTCATCGTCGGCATTGCGCCCCTCCTTGGTCTGATCGGCGCTGTTTCGGGTTTGGTGCACGTTTTTTCGAATCTTGGCTTGAGCTCGGGCGCATCGGACACCCGTCAGATCGCGCTCGGCATTTCGGAAGCGCTTAATGCCACCGTCTTCGGGATTTCGAACGCCGTGCCAACGCTGATCGGGTTTAGCTATTTTTCGAAAAAAGTCGAAGTGATGTCGGTGGAGATGGAAACGCTGGTCGTCGAGTTAATTAACAAATGTTATTACGGCCGTTCCTCGCGCGAATTCGAGCCGGCAAAAGCGCCGCCTGCGGTAGTGCTTCCGACGCCGTTCGCGTGAAAGGCGAAGCGCACTTCACACCATGAACTTTGCTGTGCGAAAGCGGCGGGCGCCTAACATTATCATCGTCTCGCTGGTGGATATTCTCATCATTCTGCTGATCTTTTTTGTCGTCTCGACGACGTTTAAGAAAGACCAACCGGAAGTTCAGATTAATCTGCCAGAATCGAAAACGGCGACGAAGCTGCCGTCCGAACTCGAGCACGCAATCGTCAGTGTCGATCAAAACGATGAGATCAAATTGGACGGGCGGGCGGTAGACGTAGATAAGCTGGAAACCGCGGTGCACGGTTTACCCGAGGCTCGCAAATC
>VBQB01000296.1 GCA_005887855.1 Verrucomicrobiota bacterium
ATCGTATTCGACCCGCAAAAACAAATCTTGTTCCGAGCGCACTCCGACCTCAGCAAAGAGCATCCGCGCCAGGTAAGGCGGCCCATAAATTTGTTCGAATGCGCTTTTCATCACTGGGCTGAGCGAATAATGCACGAGGCGCCTTAGTGAAACATCCGCTGCCGAGCGTGTGAAACCTTCCGTGCTTGCCAGTTCGATAGCGGCCATCCGCAACCGCTCAATGTCTCCCGGATGACCGATCGCGCCCATTGCGATGCGGTCATAAACCTCGAAAATTTTTTGCCGTGACCCACCGAGCGTGAGAAACAAAACGCCATCCCGATAACCCAGCGCCGCGATCGGACTGCCCGAAGCTAACTGCGTCTCAATGTACTCGCGGCGATTAGCAATCGCTTCAACCCAACGATACGGCTCCTCGATCATGCAACCGTTTCCTTGAAGACGGCAGCGATCTTGCGGTCCGGCAAGGTCGTGATGCCTTCCCGTGACACAATTTTGATGAGCGGATAAATTTTTCCACTGCGATCCACGCCGCCGGTCGCTGTATCGGATTCCGCAGCTGTATCGAGCGAGCGCAATGCGATCGATACCGCTTCGTCTTCGCTTAATTTTTGTAGCGGCTTCTCACCCCAATTATTTTCGTAATAAAGGATGCCGCGCACGGCCGGTGATCCCGATCCAGTTGCGGCGTAATCGGCCACTTCAAACTGCGCGCCCATCGCATCGTAAAAATACAATCGCGCCTCCGGCTTAGAATTGGAATCGTAAGTCGCGAAAATCGGAACGACCATTCCGACGCCTTGCATGACAAATCCAAAATTGTCGCGCAACAGCTTGGAAAGGGCGCGCACTTTCCCATCGACACTCATTTCCTGCAATTGTGTGCGCCGAAAGTATTGGAAGGAATGTTCAAGCACTCGCGCCATTTCCCAGGCCGTTGCTGGCACGCCGGCGATTGCCATAATTGAATGTCGATCTATTTCGAGCACTTTGTCGGCGCGATCGTAGACCACAGTATTACCGGAAGTCGCGCGCCGATCACCCGCCACGAGTACGCCACCGGAAAACTTGAATGCAAGAATCGTGGTCGCCTTCGTCGGCTCCCAGGCGGTTTGGTTCGGCCTCGCTGCGTGTCCGATTGGATCGACAATCGCCGCCGGACTAAGCATTCCTTTGCGTCGTAGCAGCGCGGGGAAATCGTCGGCCGCGCCAGAAAAATTCTGGTCAAGCGCCACCGGGGACAGCTCCATTATTGGCCAGTGCGCTGGCGATAGCGCTTCGATTGATTGGGGTCGACCTTGCGCATTTTCTTTAAAAGATCCTTCGTATCCGGCCTCGAGATGTCCGGTGAACGCGGACCACCCTCGTCACCTTGTTTTGGGCCCCACGGAACCGGATCGACTGGCTTTTGGATGCGCTCAGGCATGAAAAAATTTAGAAGGAAATACTGGAAAGGCAAGCTGCGTACCCATTCTCTTGCCTCGCTTCCGCAAAGCTTGCCAGACAAAGCGGCCGATGCCAACATTTGGGACGATGAGGCTGGTTGTTATTTTCATTGCCACGCTTTTCCTCAGGTTCTCACTCGTCCCGACGGCGTCGGCTCAGACGCCTCCGCCGGAACCGAGCAGATCCCCTGACGCCGTTCAACTCGAAGCGTTGGCAAAAAAAATCGACGAACAGAACGCAAAGATCGACGCGCTCTCGCAACAAATCCTTAAACTCGAGGAGCAGATTTCCCACATCCGACCGGGCGTCATGATTGGAGAAAGTACGCCTTCACCGGTCAATCCTGCGACTCCGGCGGAATCCACGTCCCGCGCGATGGGTGGGAATACACATACAGTCGCGCGCGGAGAAACGCTCACTTCCATCGCCAAGATGTACAAGGTTGGCGTTGAGGAATTGCAGAATTTCAATCATATCGAAGATGGCCGCAAATTACAGGCCGGCCAAACGATCATGATTCCGGGCTCGCCGTCGCCAGCGCCTTCTGCTTCGCCATCAGCGAGTGAGTGAAGGAGGAGAAATGAACCAAAGTTGGTATCTGCGTAAACACGAAGATGGCAGCATTTTTGGCCCGGTGGGCTTTGACCAGCTTGCCCGCTGGGCATCCACCGCGCAGATCGCGCCTCATGATGCGCTCTCCACGGATCAACGAACGTGGACGAAAGCGCCGATGTTGCCACAACTCGGCATGGACTGGCTGGTCGAAGTCACAAGCGAACACTACTATGGGCCGACAACACTCGGCGCGATTCAGGAATTTATTCGGCTTGGCGAGATCAGTGACGACACTTTCGTCATTAATGCCTGCGACGGAACTCGCCGGCAAATTCAAGAAATGCGGGAGTTATTGGAAACAGGGGCGCAAGGAAATAAGACCGCCAATAAGTGAAAGCGAATCGAGGCATTCCAACGAGCCTGCGGATCAGGTGCTCGTGCATCGCATGTCCGAGTAGGTGAATTAGACAGGCAATTGCTCGTCGAGGGTTGGAATTGGCGAACTTGTTATTTCCGAAGGTGTTTCCAGATCAGGTTGCGCCGAAGTTTCGAGCAAACTGTGCTCACAAAGCCGAGCATATTTTCCGCCGAAGGCGAGCAATTCATCATGCTTGCCGCGTTCAATGATTTCGCCGTGATCGAGCACCAGAATCTGATCCGCGTGGACAATGGTCGAAAGTCGATGCGCGATCACGATCGATGTGCGGTGAAACATCAGGCGTTCGAGCGCTTCCTGAATCAACCGCTCTGTCGCCGTGTCCACGCTCGCGGTCGCTTCATCCAAAATCAAGATCGGCGGATCCTTCAGCAGTGCACGCGCGATCGACAACCGCTGTTTTTCGCCCACGCTCAATTTCACGCCGCGCTCACCGACCACACTCTCCAAGCCAGCCGGCAACCTTTCAATGAATTCTCGCGCATTGGCTGCGTCCGCCGCGCGCCATAATTCCACGTCGGTCGCATTTGGTTTTCCCATCAAAAGATTTTCCCGAATCGAGCCGTTGAACAAAAAACTCTCCTGCGTTACTACGCCAATCGCTTCGCGCAAGCTCCGCAGCGCGTATTCGCGAATCGGTCTTCCATCCACATAAATTTTGCCGCCGTTCAGCTCGTAAAATCGAACGAGCAGATTCACTAAGGTTGATTTTCCGGCGCCGGTCGCGCCCACTAACGCGATCGTTGCGCCCGGCGGCGCGTGAAAAGAAACGTGATCAAGGGCGGGAAGTCCCTCCGCGTAACTGAAACTTACGTTTTCGTAGTGAATATCCCCAGCAATTCGCGCTGGCGTCTTCCTGTAGATCAATCCGACCTCGACTGGTTCATCAAGAATCTCGAAAACGCGTTCGCCCGCGGCGCGTCCGGCTTGCATGAGTTGATTAAGCTGATGCAATCGGCTGATCGGATCGTACAGAAATGCCGTCAACATTAAGAATGCGACGAGGTCACCAATCTGCATCGCGCCCGTTAAAACGGCGTGACTACCAAACCCGAGCACGAGCACTGCGCCACACGCCTCGAACATCGACATCGAAGGGCTGTAGATTGCCCACACCCGCATGACCACCAGGGTGGCATGCCGTAACTGATCGCTCACTCGATTGAACCGACCGTGTTCTTCTTTCTCGCGCACGAAGCTCTTGATCTGACGGATCCCGGAAAGATTGTCGTGCAGAAGCGCGTTCATGGCCGAAGCTGCCCGGCGTTGCAAACGATAGCGGCGATGCGCAGTCAGCGTGTAAGTAAGCGCGCCGACGATGAGCAATGGAAAAGGCGCCAGGGCAAGCAGCGCGAGCGTCGCGTTCAAATAAAACATCACCGCCAACACGATGACGATCTGTAACACCGCGACCACCCCTTGTTCGATGCCGTCAATCAACACGCGCTCGACAGAGTTCACATCCTCGATCACGCGCGTCATCAGATCGCCGGTGGCGCGATTGTCGAACCAGCGGAGGGGCAGGAGTTGAATGTGCGAATAAAGATCGCTGCGCAGATCGAAAATCACTTTTTGCTCGAACGTATTGTTCAAGATAATCCGCAGCGCGTTGAAGGCGTGCTGAAGCAGAAATGCCACCGCCGCCAACAAAATCAACGGCAGCAATTTCTCGGGATGATTTGCGCGTACGACATCGTTGATGATCCATTTGGTTACGGTTGGAAAAATGATCACCATCAGTGTCCCGAGGACCGCACACGTCAGCGTACCCGCCGCTAGCCAGGGATAACGCTTCAGATACACAAGAACTCGCCAGACCGTTTTCATTGAGCAATCAACCTCAACGCCCGAGCCGTCGCGTCAAGGTAAGGACGATTGATCTTACTCGCCCGTTATAGCTGCCGCTGTATCTGGCGGCAGTTTTCGCCGCAGCGATGCGCGATTGTCGATCCTCCGTTTGGTTTTGAGCAGGCGTGTAATTCCAAGAGCTCGACAACGTAAAACCGGCGGGGCTGTCCCAGTTGGCAGCGCGCGGCTCCTCCGTTAATCTCGCGGACGATGGAGAACATCGTGCCAATCTTAATCGCGGATGCGCCCGGGGCTTTGATGGAACTGTGCGGCGTCAACTTACTCGACCGTTTGCTCCGCATTTTGCAAGGACTCGGTTTTCGCCGCGCAATTGTTTTTTCGACAATGCCGGAAATCATCGGGGCTGAATTAGCAAAGCATTCGTGGGCGCGCGAAAAAGTAGTTGTCCATCTTGTCCCGCGCGCAATCGGACCATTCACTGCTCAACTGCTTTTCGAACAAGGCCCGTCGGAGCGCTTCTTAATAGTACCGGCAAATATTTATTGTGACGCACGTTTGCTCGCCGCGCTCTGCGCGGAAGATTCGCCCGCCGCGCTTGTCGATTCCAATCCGCCGGAATTCGCGCGATCTTTAATTCGAAGTCCGTGTGGGCCGGTATTGGTTACGAAAGATTCTCTTTCTGCGTTTTCGCCCGCAGCGCCGTTTTTTGAAGAACTCAAAGATAAGATCAATAACGGCGAGACCGACATCATAGACGCGGCGGAGGAGGATGATTACATTGTCGGCATGCGTCGGCGGGTGCGGCCGGTCTGTTTTTCGGCGCCGTCCGAGGAGAATCGCCGCGTGGCTGAGCGGATCATTCTCGATTCCGCCCAAAAGGGAACGCTCGACCTTCCCGCTTATTTCCACGCACCGATCGAAACGGCAATCATCTCACTTCTTTGCAAAACGCGAATCACGCCAAACCAAATTACGATTGCAGGTTTCATCATCGGTTGCAGCGCGACCGCGGCGTTCGCGCTTAGCCGTGTCGGACTCGGAATACTCGCTGCTCTCATATTTGGCATTGTCGATGGACTGGACGGAAAGCAGTCGCGCATCAAAATCGAGATGACCGAGCGCGGGAAATGGGAACATCATCTCGATTATTTGATCGAAAATTCGTGGTGGGCGGCTATCGCTTTTCATTTGTGGCGAAGCGGCCAATTCCCGAACGTGTTCTATTTTTTCGCTTTGCTCATCGGGTCGCACTTATTGGATGAATTCGCGAAACGCCGGGCGAAGATGGTGAAAGGCCGGTTGCTGGACGACCTTACGCCGTTCGACCGTGCTTTTCGGCTAATTGCGGCTCGAAGAAACGTCTACGTTTGGATACTGGCGTGTGGTTTTTTGTTAGACGCTTTTCCGCAAAGTTACGCGGTCATCTGCGGATGGGCCGCTTTTAGTTCCGCCGTTCATCTCATGCGTTCCATCTGGATCTGCAATGCCCGCAGGTATCGGGTCGCTGATACGCGGACTTGAGGAAGGG
>VBQB01000297.1 GCA_005887855.1 Verrucomicrobiota bacterium
CCGTAAGGAACCTGTGATTTTCATGCAAGAACAAATTTGCACATTTGAAACAACAAATTTGAGCGTTCGCATACGGGCTGAACCCCGGGGCTCTCGCACACTTCCCAGCCGTTTCTAAATGGTCTGATTTCGATGATTGTCACGACAAATTGGGCTTGTTTTCCCTTCAAAACAGCATAAATGTTCAGGCGAACATGATCCAGTCTCGAAACGGTCATGCGCTGCCATTTGGTCGGCTCTGGTACGTCAAACCCGATGACGCTATCGACTACGCCAAGTTTCGCAGCCGGTCACATGATGCCGTGATTCGCGTTTACAATGAAGCGGGCGACGTGATCGAAACGCACGAGCACGCGGTCCCATGATATCGTGGTTCGCTGTACGATGCGGGTGGCAAGGTCATCGAGACACACGAACAGGCAGGCGAGTTCAAATAGTGGTGAATTCTGGTCGGACTAAACTGTCGGGATTCCTAACATTTCGGGCGCGTTTTTACAGTTTTTCTAGTTTTTACATTGCAGCCGATTTTTTGTAAGATTAACGGGACGGCGGACATGTAGTATGTTGCCAGACAGTGGCATGTTCGATGCTGCCTGATCGGGCATGAAGATCTTTACCCAAAGATCACCGCCGCAAAATCTTTCGTTAGCTCATTGTCCGCCGTTGCCCTGGTCGCGTGTAGCCCCCGAGTCCGTAGTACCTTCTATGCAAAAAGTTGCCGATTAGCAGAAGGAACTACGCAAAAAGATGACGCGCATTGTTCTAATCTCGGCAGAATGTTATGCGGTATAAAAACCTTGCGGTATTCATCGCATTGGCCCTTCCTGCGCTCACTCATTTGAGCGCCCTCGCTCAAACGTGTCCCACCAACGTCCCACATATCACTGGGACATGGACCGTGCTCCCCTATCAAATACCGATCAATCCAATCTCGGCCAATTTGCTTCCTAATGGAAAGGTGCTGATTGTGGCCGGATCGGAGAATGACGCAAGCAACAACTCAAGAAGTGCGGAGAGCTATCGCGCGGCAGTGTGGGATCCAAGCGGCACTAATGAGAGCAGCATTAGCGTTCAGAATCTTACCTACGACGTCTTTTGCAGCGGGACAGCCGCTCTGTTCGATGGGCGATCGTTGATTGTGGGTGGAACGTCGGACTACTCGTTCACGGGCGAAAACCGGGCTTCGATCTTCAATCCAGCAACTAGCCAGTATGTGCAGTCTCAGAATATGGTGGATGGGCGTTGGTATGCGACAGCGACCGCGCTTGCGGATGGTCGCATTATGGCCATGTCCGGGCTCACGCAAACCGGAGGTACAAGTCGAACGATCGAAATTTACGATCTGCAACGAGCTGGAGCGGGTTGGAATCCACCTACCAGCGTCCCCTTCAGCCCCCCGCTTTATCCAAGGCTTGAGCTGCTACCCGATGGGAGAGTATTTTATACCGGTCACGGCAGTGGTACGTCGAGTGCAAATGCGTGGATCTTCGACCCGCCTACGGGAGGCTGGACGCAATCAGCCAGAACCAATGTCAACCGCAGCTACGGCTCATCAGTTCTGCTTCCTCTTCTGCCGCCCAGCTACGTTCCCCGCGTGATGAATTTCGGGGGAGGAAGTCCAGCGACCTCTTCTACCGACATCATCGACCTCTCCGTTGCAATCCCGAGCTACACCGCCGGCCCGAATATGTCCACCGGCCGCATCCAGATGAACGCCATTATCCTGCCCAACGGCAAGGTCTTGGCGGAGGGTGGTTCCCGCAACAACGAGGCTCCCGACACGCCGGGTAAGACGGCGGACCTCTACGATCCGGGAAGTAATACCATGGGCTCTGCAGGCACAGCGGCTTATTCGCGCCTGTATCATTCCACTGCGCTGCTATTGCCGGATGCAACTGTTTTGAGCACTGGCAGCAATCCGGGCAATCGGGGCAGCTATGAGCCGGCAATCGAGATTTACACGCCGTCATACTTATACGATAGCAATGATCATTTAATCATCACCAACCGTCCGCAAATCACTGCCCTTTCATTTTCCGGACCTATCCACTATGACATGCCGTTTTCCGTGAGCTATACCAGCACCTCGCCAATCAGCTCAGCGGTGCTGATACGTCCAGGCTCTGCCACCCATGCTTCGGACATGGAGCAACGTCTGATTGGCCTTTGCGGCGCTACATCACCTTGCACCGCTTCTAACAACACACTGAGTCTCACCACGCCGCCGAATGGTAGCATCGCACCTCCGGGCTATTACATGCTGTTCTTACTGGATAGCGCCGGCGTGCCATCTAAGGCTTGGTTCGTCCAGCTCATCTCCAATTCCTATTCTCTCGTTCCGCCAATAGGAGTGATTACAACACCGTCCGGCGATATGACGATTACCGCAGGAAGCGTGATCAACTTCGGCACAAGCACAACTGCTTCGAGGTACTCCTGGGTGTTCCCCGGCGGGACCCCGGCAACATCGACAGCGCAAAACCCGGGGAACGTCACATTCGGCGTGCCCGGCACGTACACGATCTCGCTCACCGTGATCGATGCTACGGGCAACTCTGATCCAAACCCACCTACGCGGACAGTCACCGTACTTCCCACCAGCCCTGACTTTTCCATCACGGTTGGCCCGGCTGCACAGGAAGTAGTCCCCGGTGGACTTGCTAGATACACCGTTACCGTCACGCCTCTGAGTGGCTTTACGGGTACGGTAAATTTGAGCGTCGGCAGCGAATCCGGTTTTCCTACCGGTATTACGAGCGGTGGTTTCAATCCTGCATCAATTAGTACCGGGGGCTCTTCCACGCTCACAATGCAAACGTCGACTTCCACCGTGCCCTACGCGCTTTCGCTAACTATCACAGGTACCAGCGGAACGATCAGCCACACGGCATCGACGACTCTACTTATCAATTTGGCGCCCCCTGCGGGCCTGACTGCCATTGCCGGCGATGCACAAGTCTCGCTCTCTTGGCCGGCGTCTGTTGGAGCAAGCGGCTACCACGTGAAACGAGCGATGGTCGACGGCGGTCCGTATGAAACGTTTGCCTGCCCGAGCGGGACCAGCATTGTCGATACCGGACTTGTCAACGGAACCACCTATTACTACACAGTGTCGGCCGCCTACACCGGCGGCCCAGACGCAGGTGGGGAAAGTGCCAATTCGGTTCAAGTGAGTGCAACGCCGCAAGGCGGTACGCCCACTCCACCGGCACCTCCAACAGGCTTGGGCACTAGGTCGAACAGGCCTGGGACGATCGATTTGCACTGGGTCCAGTCTCCCACTCCCGGAGTGACGAGCAACGGCGTGTACCGCCGTGCGATGAATGGCGGGACCATAGCCACAACTTCTCCGCAGAGCGGTGGCACAGGCGTTCGTTACGTATGGACAAATTGGAGCGGTGGCGGAGCTATCTCTCACGCTGTCGCTCCTACCACGAACACGACTTACACAGCCACATTCAGGAGGCAATATTACCTGACAATGACCCACGGAACGGGTGGCACTGTCAGTCCCACTAGCGGGTGGAGAAACAGTGGAGCGACTGTCTCGATTAGTGCGACACCAACCAACAACAATCAGGTGAGTTACAGTTTCGCCGATTGGACTGGCAGCGGCGCCGGTTCTTACTCTGGCACGAACAATCCAGCTTCAATCACAATGAACGGACCTATTACGGAGAGCGCTGCCTTCACTCAGAATCCCGTTCAGGTAACTGTCCAAACGAATTCGGCTGGCCGTACGTTCACAGTGGATGGCAGTCCCTATACTGCGGCCCAAAGCTTTTCGTGGCAGCCGGGTTCAAGCCACACCACTGCCACAACTTCCCCGCAGAATGGCGACACAGGGGTTCGGTACGTCTGGACAAATTGGAGTGATGGCGGAGCGATCTCTCACACCGTTGCTCCCACCACTAACAAGACTTACACAGCGAATTTCGGGACGCAATATTACCTGACGATGACCCACGGGACCGGTGGCACGGTAAGTCCCACCAGTGGGTGGAGAGGCAGCGGATCAACTGTTTCAATCAGTGCCATGCCAGCTAGCGCCATCACGGAGGCGGCAACTTTCATTCATAATTAGTGTCGGCCAATTCGCCGCGTGCAGACACCGCTCGCGCGAGTCAATACGGATCACGTTCATCGATTCCCCACGGTTCCCAAAACGGAACAGGCTCGCCTGGCTGTGACCAGCTTTACTGATTCATTCAGCCTCTATGTCATTAACGACTTCTCCACACGTTTATCAAGTTCGACCGCGCAAAGATAAACGCGGAGTCGATCTAATTTCCGATGCGCTGTCCATTTGGTCGCCTGTGGTATGGCGAGCCGGATGCAGTCAGCAACGCAGTCGGCTACGCCAAGTTTTTCAGCCGAGCCGGGCAACCCGGCTGGGCCGCCATTATCCCAATCGTGAACACTTACTTCGCGTGCAAGGTCGCGAGCCGGCCGGGTTGGTGGGTAATCCTGATGTTCATCCCGTTCGTCAACTTCATCATCGCGATCATTCTGTGCATCGATATAGCCAAGAGTTTCGGCAAAGGCGTCGGCTTCGGGATTGGGCTGATTTTGCTGCCGGTTATTTTCTTCCCGATTCTCGGCTTCGGCAGCGCGCAATATCAAGGCGGCGCTACTCCGATTATGGCCAGCGCTCCGCTGCCACCGCCATCACCCGTGCCACTTGGCGCGCCGCTTTGATCATTGGGCCCAGGTTGGCTTCCGTTTTTCGTTGAAGGCAGCAATGCCTTCGCGCCCTTCGCTCGATTCACGAGCTTGCATGTGACACTTCAGGGCGAGATCGACATCTTCTTTTACCGAGCGCCACCAGAGCTCTTCGATCAACCGCTTCGTTTGCGCAAGCGCGCCTGGCGCGCCCTGCAAAACTGAATCGGCAAACTTTTGCGCTTCAGTCATCAAATGAGCCTCCGTGACCACCCGATTAACCAGACCGATCTCTTTCGCTCGTTCCGCATCAATCAACTCGGAGCCGAGCAATAACTCGCGCATGTTTCGTTCGCCTGCTTGGCGGCGTAGAAAAGTCATGACCAGGCCAGCTACCAAACCGCGACGCACCTCCGGATATCCAATCTTCGTTCCTTCTGCTGCGACAACAAAATCACACGCCGACATAATTCCCGCTCCACCGGCAACGGCGGCGCCATGAACCGCCGCGATTGTAATCAAACGTGTTTGACTGAGGGTCAGCAAGGTCTTCGCGACCATCTCCGCCATAGCGTGCGCGTTTTGTGGCGTGGCGACTTTCAGGTCCATACCGGTGCAAAAGGCGGCCCCGGCGCCGCGCAAAATCAGGATGCGTTCGTGGGGCTGGTCTGAAGCGACCTTAATTGCAGCCGTAAGCTCGGTCAGTAATTCGATCGTAAGCGCGTTGCGCCGCTCGGGACGATTGAGCGTCACAATCGTGATTTGCGGTGTTTGTTTTTCAATCAGGACAACAGGCATGAGATTTACGGAATCGTTAAATCCTTAAGTCGATTTAAACTTGGATGACACCTGTGTGAAAATGCGCTTTCGGCATTGGACGCGAGACATATTGCAATAAACGGACGAGAACATCCCGTGTCTCGTGCGGCTGAATAATCGCATCCACCCAGCCGCGCGCGGCGCCGTAGCGAATATCGGTTTGCTCTTCGTAGTTCTTTTTGACGGTCGCCCGAAGTTCTTCCAGTTCTTGCGGCGAAGATGTTTTGTCGCGCTCTCTCGCGCGAGCAAGAACTGCGAAGACGGTGTCGGATGCCTGGGCGGCGCCCATCACGGCATAGCGAGCAGTTGGCCAAGCGACAATAAAACGCGGATCATAAGCCTTGCCGCACATCGCGTAGTTCCCGGCACCGAATGATCCGCCGACAACGACTGTGATCTTTGGAACCACGGAATTGCTGACCGCATTCACCAACTTTGCGCCGCTACGGATGATCCCACTCTCTTCCGCGTCGCGTCCGACCATAAAACCGCCGCCCATTTGAATTCCTTCCTTTTTCGTCCGGACCTGCAAGCGCTGATTTGCGACAATACCGACTGCCTGCCCGGCTATGCGCGCATACGTAGTCACAATTGTTTTGCCGTAGTCGGCTTTGTATTCATCGATTGAGTTTGCATCGACAACCGACGCAAGCAGATCGCGCACATCGTACTGCTTCTGCCCATCAAAGCTGATCAAGTCGTAGACCGAATCGGGGTTCTTCGCTGGCTTCGCCGTTTCGTTCGGCGTCTCGGATGTTTTAGATTCCTTTGCTTCCGGCAGCAACGCGATCAGCGAACGAAGGCGCTTAAGACATGACAGATCGTCTTTTTCGTAAAAGTCGACCGTTCCGCTTATCTCCGCGTGCATCTGCGCGCCACCCAGCTCCTCCGCATCCACAATTTGTCCGATGGCCGCTTTAACGAGCGAAGGGCCGGCGAGATATAAACCGCTTCCTTTCGTCATTAGGATTTTGTCGCACAAGACCGGCAGATAAGCTCCGCCCGCGACGCAATTGCCCATGATGGCAGCAAATTGAGGAATGCCGGCCGCGGAAATGACGGAGTTATTGCGAAAGATGCGGCCGAAATCATCTTCGTCCGGAAAAATTTCATCCTGCATCGGCAGAAACACGCCGGCCGAATCGACAAGGTAAACGATCGGCAACGCGCACTCAAAGGCGATGCGCTGAGCACGAATCAGTTTTTTGGTCGTCTGCGGAAAGAAGGCACCAGCCTTCACCGTCGCGTCATTGGCAATTATTATGCACGGAATGCCCGCGACATTTCCGATGCCGGCGACAACGCCCGCCGCAGGGATCTTCCCCCATTCTTCGTACATTTTGTAAGCGGCCCAGAGGCCGACCTCGAAAAATGCCGAATTTTTGTCGAGCAAATGACCGATGCGCTCACGCGCCGGCAGCCGGCCCATCTTGCGTTGACGTTCGTGGCCGGCCTTGCCCCCGCCCTCGCGCAGGACGGCTTCCTCCTTGGAAATTGCTGCGCAGTGAGCGCGCAACAATTCACTGCTAGAAGATGTCGCTGGACGAGACATGGCGCGAAGCACGCTTAATCTGCAGAGCAGATTGAATCAAGCTGTAGTGGCGGGCGTGCCCGTCGCGCCGAAGTCTCGCGAGGCAGCTCACCCCCATTATTCCTGATTGCGGCCGACATGGCCGCCTCTACAGCTAATAGATATCCGTCTCGGACCGGTAACCAGAGTCGCCGCGAATGGAACGCAGCCGCGCACGACTCCCCCACTCCGATTCCGGTCGATTAATCTGCCCTAGCGCGATTCTGACGAGCCATGGCGCTGCGGCCAGCGCGCCGATTGAAACAAGCGCAATTGCAGCCGCCTGGCGGATCGACGGCTTGATTTTATCCGCCATCAAGATGCCCAAGCCAAGACCAATAGCGGTGCGCGTCAAGACAAGCAATGTGTCGAGCGGAAGCTGCTCGGAGGTTTTTGAAATGGATATTGGGAGAGACATCGCCTACCATATACGTCGCGTTTTGGAAAAAGAAACGGGAAAATCTTGCGACTTGGAAGATCCCGTCAGCGCTGATTTTTTGCATCGACATGGTCAATCCGATTTACGCGCTCATTCTCGCCGGTGGCAGCGGTGAGCGCTTTTGGCCGTTGAGTCGTCGGGCCCGACCGAAACAACTGCTTCATCTCGTTTCCAAGAAGACTCTCCTCGAGGAAACCGTCTCGCGACTTGAGGGTTTGGTCCCGCCCGAACGTATCCTGATTCTCACAAACGCGGAGCAAGAAAAGCCGGTTCGGAAATTGCTCACCGATTTTCCCAAGGAGAATATCGTGGCAGAACCCGCCAAACGCGATACCGCTGCGGCGGTTGCACTCGGCGCAGGTTGGGTGGCCGCTCGCGATCATGCCGCAACCATGCTTGTCCTTCCGGCCGATCATGTGATTGCGAACCACGTAGCCTTTCAAGAAATCCTGACTTTGGCGGCGGAGACCGCGGAGGAAACCGGAGAGCTCGTAACCATCGGGATCAAACCGACCTGGGCTTGTCCCGGTTACGGTTACATCGAGCACGGCAAGCCTGTCCATTTACGGAATCGCCCCGACAACAATGCAATTCATCGAGTGCTGCGTTTTCGCGAGAAACCTAACCCCGATCTGGCCGAATCGTTTTTGCGAAAAGGAAATTTTCGGTGGAACGCAGGAATGTTCGTCTGGTCTGTGCCCACGGTGCTCGGCGAATTCAACCGTCATGCGCCCGAACTGGCGGACTTCATTTCCCAGCTTCGCGCTCCTGGAAATTTCGACAGAGTCTTGCGGGAACACTTCAGCAAATTGCCGCGGATCTCATTCGATTATGCAATCATGGAGAAAGCGGACCGCGTTCTCGTGGTGGAAGCCAGCTTCGATTGGGATGACATCGGGAGCTGGAGAGCAGTAGCCAATTATTTCAAGAACGACGACCAGGGTAACGCCGCGAACTGCGGCATCACGGCTGTCGATTCCACCAATAACATTGTTTTTGATGAGAACGGGACGACGATCGCTTTGCTCGGAGTCCACAACCTGATCGTTGTGCGAACCGGTGACGCAGTCTTGGTCTGTCACCGTCACCAAGCGGAAAAAATCAAGAATTTGATCGGTAAGCTTCCGCCCGAACTGCAATGAGCTGAACGCCGATGAGTCCAATTTTGGCCGTCGATTTCGGTCACGCGCGCGTCGGCGTAGCTATCTCTGATGAGTTACAGTTGCTCGCGCATCCGCTGGAAACAATTTCTGCGAACGAGCACGCTGCGGCGCGATTAGCGGAGATCGTTCGCGAAAAGAAAATCGATCATGTCGTGATAGGAATTCCGCGTCGCATGACCGGCGAGGTCGGCTCCGCCGCAATCGAAGTTCTGAAATTCGTGGACAAACTGCGAGCGATCCTCCCATGCGCGGTCGTTACTTGGGACGAACGGCTAACAACAGTCGCGGCGCACCGGGCATTACGCGAAGCGGGCAAAAAGACGCGCGCCACCCGCGGGTATGTGGATCAAGTAGCCGCTCAAATGATTTTGCAGGGGTACCTCGATCGCCGGCAACACATGGCGCATGCTGAAGAAACGCCACGATAGCTGGGATGTCCCGACGGCTGAAATTGATTGTCGCCTACGACGGGGCGCAGTTTGCAGGTTGGCAAAGCCAAACACATCGCAACACGATTCAGGATCATCTCGAGCGCGCGTTCGAGCGCATCGGCGGTAAGTCTGTGCGCGTTCACGGAGCTGGACGAACGGATGCTGGAGTCCACGCCCTTGCACAGTGCGCACATGTCGATCTCCCTGATGAGCGTTTTTCAGTCGGGCGTTGGGCGGAAGCGCTCAACGCATTGCTGCCCCCAGCGATCCGCGTACTTCGCTGCCGATATGTGTCAAACCAATTTCACGCGCGTCTTTCCGCAAAAGGAAAAATTTATCGTTACAGAATTTGGTCTGCTCCCGTCCTGCCGCCGTTGGAATATGGGCGGGCCTGGCATATTGCACGCCCGCTCGATTTTGAAGTTCTGAAAACGTCGGCCAAACGCTTCGTTGGCACCCATGACTTTGCCGGTTTCGCGGCCAACCGCGGCAAACGCGAGAAGAGCACGATTCGGACGATTTATTCTGTCCGCGTCGGCCACAACGGTCCTTGTATGACGATCGACTTCGACGGCGACGGCTTCCTCTACAAAATGGTTCGATTAATCGTCGGTTCGCTTGTGCAGTGCGCGCTTGGCAAATTGTGTATTGAGGATATGACGGCCCGGCTCGCTTCCGGTCAGTTGGGTCCGGCACGTTTTGCTGCTCCCGCCGAGGGACTATTGCTTGTTCGCGTGCGCTACTAAAACAAACCAGCCGTTATTTTAGCTGGAAATGGCCGTGAGATCTTTTGCAAACCGGAAACCCGTTCGCGCATAACCCAGCTTCTCATAAAACTGATGCGCGTCTCCCCGTTCGAATCGCGTCGTTAAGGTCACTCGCGTAACATTCCGTTTAGCGAAATCCTTCTCGGCTGCGATAATAAGCGCGCGGCCGACGCCGCTTCGTCGCTGTTTTTTCGAAACAACCAGCGCAAGAATCTTACCGGAAAGATCGTTATGTTCATAGCTGACGTGCGTCAGTGTGCCAATCATCCCGCAAAGTTCATTGTCGATTTCGGCAACAAACGTGCCGTAGCGCGGATCGCTTAAGATCGATTTTAGACGCTGACTCATTTCGGTGGTGGTGGTTTCGTAGCCGAGCTCGCACATCAGTTGCGCCAGCACTGCGGCATCGCCAGGCTGCGCGTGACGAATTGTCAGATCGACATCTCCTTCTGGCGGCATTGGTGGATCGGCCTCTCCTGCCCGCAAATGCTTTGCATAGTGATGCAGGCGGGCCCAAGACGATGTTAAAATAATGCGGCGCCGCCGCCATTCTTTACCAACGCGCCGAGGACAGCGCCTTCCACCACCCCGCCGGTGGCTATGTGGACATTGAATTAGCCGGTGGCGCCGTTAATTCCGACGAAGTCTTCCCGTTCCAAATGCAAAATGATCTCTTGGGCAGCTTCCTCGGGTGACAGCTCCCCTGTGTCCACCGTCACTTCGGCGTCGGTCGGCTCTTCGTAGGGATCCGATATTCCGGTAAATTCCTTCAAGATCCCGGCACGGGCTTTCGCGTAGAGGCCTTTTCGGTCGCGCTGCTCGCAAACTTCTACCGGCGTGGAAAGGTGCACTAGGATGAAGCCGCCAAATGGCTCGATCATTGCCCGCACGTCCTTGCGCGTGGAATCGTAGGGCGCAATCGGGGCGCAGATGGCAATACCGCCGTTTTTCGTGATTTCGGAGGCAACGTAGCCGATGCGGCGAATGTTGATGTCGCGGTGTTCCTTCGAAAAACCGAGCTCTGAAGAGAGGTGTTTGCGCACGAGATCGCCGTCGAGCAGTGTCACCGGCCGGCCGCCCATTTCGAGGAACTTAATCATGAGCACGTTGGCGATCGTCGATTTACCTGCGCCGGAAAGACCGGTAAAAAACACAGTCAACCCTTGTTTGTGCCGCGGCGGGAAGGTACGCCGCAGTTCGCGCGCGATTTCGGGAAGGGTGAACCAGGCCGGAATCTCGCGGCCGTCGTTTAGCCGTCGCCGCAATTGTGTGCCCGAGAGATTGAGCACGCGCGAGTCCGGCGGCACTTCGTTTTCGGGGAAATATTTATCCCGGTCTTCTACATAAACCATCATCTGGAAGGGCACCATCTCGACACCGATCTCGGCTTCGTGTCTGCGGAACAACTCCTGCGCCTCGTACGGTCCGTAGAATGGCTTGCCATCGGCATCGTTGCCTGGCCCCGCGTGATCGCGGCCGACAATAAAATGCGAGCAGCCGTGATTTTTTCGAATGATCGCGTGCCAGATCGCTTCCCGCGGTCCGCCCATGCGCATGGCTAGCGGCAATAAGGCCAGCTTGGCCGTGCCGCGCGGATACTTGGAGGCAAGCAGCTGGTAGCAACGGACACGCGTGAAGTAGTCCACATCGCCGGGCCGGGTCATGCCGACGGACGGATGAATCAGAAGGCTGGCTTCGACCTGGCTCGCGGCGCGAAACGTCAATTCCACGTGCGCGCGATGCATCGGGTTGCGCGTCTGGAACCCGACGATCCGGCGCCAGCCCAGGCGGACGAACTCCGCGCGCAGATCCGACGGTGTGAGCCGAAGGGTCCGGAAATCGTAATGGGTGGGCAG
>VBQB01000158.1 GCA_005887855.1 Verrucomicrobiota bacterium
CGATTCAAGCTGAAACGCCATTGCGCAATCTAGCATTGTCGATCTTTCGCCGAAAGCGACAGTCCCATAGCCGCCTCTTTCGCTCTGTGATAATCTCCGGCTGAAAATGGATATCGGGAACTTTTTCGCCGAACTGAAGTTACATGGCCACTGATTCTGAACAGGATATCCAGTTACAAATCGGGCATGTCTTGTTCATGGACGTGGTCGGTTACTCGAAATTGCTGCTCGACGAGCAGCGTGAACTCCAGGAACAACTGACCCAAATCGTTCGAAACACCGAGCAGGTCCGCGCTGCCGAAGCGACCGGCAAGCTAATCCGGGTTCCGGCCGGGGACGGAATGGCGCTCGTTTTCTTTAATAGCCCGGAAGCACCGGTTCGCTGTGCGATCGAGATCTCCAAAAAGCTAAAACAATATCCGCAGCTGAAACTGCGAATGGGGATCCACAGTGGACCGGTCAACGAGGTCCGAGATGTCAACGATCGACCAAATGTCGCTGGTGCTGGAATTAACATCGCGCAGCGGGTCATGGACTGCGGCGATGCGGGACATATTCTGCTTTCGAAACGGGTGGAAGAAGATCTCGCGCAATCGCGCGAGTGGCAGCCGTGCCTGCACGACCTGGGCGAGTGCGCGGTGAAACACGGCGCGCGTGTCAATGTCGTTAATTTCTATGATGGAGAACTGGGCAATCCAGAACTGCCGCAAAAACTCCGACACGGCAGGCGTAGGAAAATGCTGCCGTTCGGGTCGCGCTCCGGGCCTGATGGGAGACTACCGACAAGCCGTTGGGCCTTTGTTGCCGCAGCGGTTGTGATCATCGGCGGAGTTGCTGTTGGTATTCCGCTTCTGTTGCAGAGGCCGGCTATCAAATCGGCAAGCGCTTCCAGTTCGAGGTCGTCCCCTGCTCACGGGCCGACGATTCCGGAGAAAAGTATCGCCGTGCTTCCATTCGAAAACAGGAGCGATGAAAGAGAGAACGCTTATTTTGCTGATGGAGTGCAGAACGAAATTCTGACCGATCTCGCGAAGATTGCAGATTTGAGAGTCATTAGCCGCACCAGCGTCATGCAATACAAGAGCGGCGCCGAGCGGAACGTGCGCGAGATTAGCCAGCAACTTGGGGTAGCCCATCTGTTGGAAGGCAGCGTGCAACGATCAGGCAATCGCGTCAGAGTAACGGCGCAACTCATCGATGCTCGGACCGATACCCAACAGTGGGCAGAGCGCTATGATCGTGATCTCGCGGATGTGTTCGCGATCCAAAGCGAAATTGCCAAAACGATTGCTGACCAGCTGCAAGCCAAGCTCTCGCCCCAGGAGAAAGCACGCGTCGAAGAGATACCGACACAGAACACAGAAGCATACGTGTTTTATTTGCGTGCAAATCAAATATCACGAAATCCCGACACGCTGCTGGAGGATTACAAAACTGCAGAGCAGCTTTACCTGCAAGCGATCGCGCTCGATCCGAATTTTTCACTGGCCCACGCACGGCTCGCTTCGATTCGCGCGGAGATTTTTCATTTTTACGAGCCCCTCGACAGCTGGAAAGAGAAAGCGCGCGCTGAAGCAGAGATTGCTTTGCGGCTGCAGCCAAATCTGGCAGAAGCGCACTTCGCGCTTGGTCAATGCTTTTATTGGATAGACGGAGAGTACGACCGCGCTTTGGAGCAATTCGACATCGCTTCGCATTTATCGCCTAACAATAGCGATATCCCGCGTTTGATCGCGGCAATCGAACGCAGACAGGGCAAATGGCAGGAATCTCTTAAGGCATACGCAAAGGTTCAAAAGCTCGATCCGCAAAATCCGAATAGCGTGCGCGAACTTGTTTTTACAAATACGGCCCTGCGCCGCTGGGCGGAATCTGCGCGTTGGGCGGAGAAGATGCGGGCCATGGCGCCGGCCTCGATCGTTGCCAAGATCCAAAGTGGCTATGTCGATTTTTGGTGGAAAGGCGATACGCGGTTGCTCAAGTCTTTGCTCAGCCAGGTGCCGGCAGAAACCGATCCTGACGGGGCAATAACCAGTTGCCGCTGGGATGTCGCCATGATCGACCGCGATTTCGGTGCGGCCCGGGCTGCGTTAAAGACGTCGGTTGTAAACGACGTCTCTTACACAAATGCAGGACTCACGCCGAAAAGTTTCCTCGATGCCTGTATCGATCTCGCGCAAGGCGATAAGGCCAAGGCTCAGAAATCGTTTGAACCGGCGAGGCCTGTTTTTGAAAAAGCGGTGGAGGAAGCACCGGCGAGCGCGGAGCGGCATGCCAATCTCGGCTGGCTTTATGCTTTCATGAGTCGAAAAGATGACGCCATCCGTGAAGGCCGGCGCGCGGTTGAGTTGAAACCGGAATCGAAGGACGCGGTCGATGGGGCGATCATGAACTGTTATCTGGCGCTCATCTACGCTCGCGTGGGCGAAAACGATCTGGCGATTCCGCTGATCGAGCGCTTATTGAAAACTCCGGGCGCCGTCGACAGCGTCGATTACAGCATTACGATCAACGACCTGAAATATCGTTGGGAATGGGATCCGATCCGAAACGATCTGCGTTTCCAGAAGCTCCTCAAACAACCTTCGCAGTGAACCTAAAATATTTCTTCGCCGAATTGAAGCGGCGCAATGTTTACAAAGTCGCCATTGTCTACGGCGTCGTGGCCTAGTTGCTGGTGCAGGTCGGGAGTCAGATTTTCAATTCTTCGAAATTTCGAATTGCGCTCATCCGGCCGGTCTTCATCGGCGTACGATCAACTCACCCCGATAAATACATGGCTTCTTCTCGCGAAGCTTATCGCGGAATCGCAGGGTTTTGAGCGGGCTTTGACGCCTGGGCCAATTCTCTGCCTCTTTTGCGATCGCTAATCACAAATGTGTTGTTTTCTCCGAACGTTGACCACGGCCCGCGCGATACTTCGCTAAACTCCACGAAGCGCCAGTCGGTCATATCCGTATCGTTTAATCCGAGATAGTCACGCACAGCGGGAGAGACATCGAGACCCGCGCCTCTGTTCAGATTGGGTTTCGGACGTTCGTTGCCAAAGACATATTGCCAATAATCGGTGCGGAAAGGCCCGGCGTCTTCCCATTGCGCATAAGCCGTTCGATTCCCCTTGCGAATCGCGACCCATCGATCCTTGCAGGTGGAAACGCCGGGGCCTTGGTACGCTTCCTTGAACCACGGAACGACGCGGGGCGCTTCCGGCCGGTGACCATTGGCTGACTTGTCGTTGTATGGGAGGGCGCAGTAAAACGGGTTCTGTCGAGGCGTGAACTTTACCGGAATGTAATTGCTGCGATGCGCGGGATTTGGATCGTCAAATCCGCCGTAACTTCTGCTCCAAGCTTTGTCCCATGAGCTTCTCCGGTTCGGCACCGGATTGTTTACGCTCGGCCGCTCGCCGATCCAAAAGACAGTTGTCACAATATTTTTCTTCCACGGATAGCGCTCTCCTGTGGCTGAGGCACTGTGCTCAGTGTTTAAACAGCCCGCGATGATCGCGGCCAGCGCACCGATCGACAGGATCGATATTGCTTTCATCGTATGCTTCCTTGTTCATAAAGGATGCGGGTGTTTATCGAGTCAAACGCTATCCGAAGCAAATCGCAACCAAGACCCTGCGTCTTGTCAGGAAAGTTAGTCCCTGTTCAAGGGCGCGATGAGGAGAGCGATAGACTCGTTGGATTCCCTTCGCGTCAAGTGCCGAGCAGTTCCATGAGACGCGCCTCGTAAGAATCACACATGGGGGATTCGCCATTTGGGTCGACCCATTCGGGATGTTGGATCCGCAGATCGTCGTGAATCTGTTCCCGAAGCTCGGTGTAGCTGTGGATTTGGTGAGGCTCGGCTATTGGCTTGGTGAGACTAACGAATTTCATAAACGCACTTTCATTTGAGGTTGACTGCTCCAAATCCGCGCGGAACGAGGAATCATCCTCACGAGGCGCTTCGAACAGCCGCCTCGCTTTGGTCGACTCGGGGCTCCAGTTGAACCTGGAGATCGCGCTAGGCGGTGCCTCAGCGAAGGTTAAGCCCCCCAACCGGCTTTTCGGCCCGGCCGAAAGTGCGTTGAGACGTCGGATGACGTAATCGAGGACGATTTTACCAGCACTCTCGACAGCCGTATATGGGACTTTAGTCCAATGCGGTTAGGAGCCGCAAAGAAGGCAAGGGAATCGGCGAAATCGCCGGATGAGTTTGAGGCGCACCCGGCGTCGAGCCTCTTTTCTTGGACAAAGATCAGGCAATCAATTACGCTGAAAATCGCGCAAGCTTTCGGTCGGGCGAGATTCGCATTTTGGATTCAAGCGGCAATGTCGATTCGCGGCGACGACGCGGGCACCTCCACGTCGCGAGCTTCCTGGTCGGTGTTGCTCTCCTGATCGCAGCGTGCTCGCGACCTGGCTCCACGGTCGGCTCGTCGGCGCTCAAGCCGATCGACCAGGCTGCGCTACAGACCATGGTGGACACGACCGCCCAGGAACTCCTGATCCCCGGTGCCGTGGTTCTCTTGCGCACACCCCAAGGCGTGTTCACGGTCACCCACGGCACCACGTTACTAGGCGCTACAAGCCCGCCCCGCGCCGACACCCACTTCAGGATCGCCTCAAATACAAAGACAATGACGGCCGCGATCATCATACAGCTGGCTCAGGAGAGCAAGCTCAGTCTCGACGATCCGGTGTCCAAGTACGTCCCGGGCGTGCCCAACGGCGACAACATTACCATCGCCCAGCTGCTGGAAATGCGCAGCGGTCTCTACAATTACACCAAGGCCCCCGAATTTTCGGCGAGCCTGGACAGTGACCACACCAAGGTTTGGTCCCCTGCCGAGCTGCTGGCAATTGCGTTCGCGCACCCGCCCAACTTTCCGCCGGGCACAGCCTACGAGTACAACAACACCAACTATGCGCTGCTGGGTCTCATCATTGAAAAGGTCGATGGCAGGCCCCTGGCCCAGGCAATGCAGGACCGGTTATTCGATCCCCTGAATATGCAGCATACCGAGCTCCCCGCCAGCGCCGTGAACACCATCCCCGATCCCTACTCGCACGGCTACCTCTACGGCAGCTCCTCGGTCGCCTTGGTGGGCTCACCGCCTTACTCGCCCG
>VBQB01000254.1 GCA_005887855.1 Verrucomicrobiota bacterium
ACAACCAGGCCGGCGTCGCTGGCATCCTCCGCGCGATGCTGCTGATGAAAACGCAGACCGAGCCGCTGCAATCGATCGGTCTCTATGGTTCTGCCTTTGTCGGAGCCACTGACTTCGTGGCCGAGGTCGAGTAAAAGCGCGGCAATACCGCTCATCCCGCTCCCCGCCACCCCGACAAGATGAATCTTGTGGCGTTCGCGGGTGAGCAATTTCGGAAGGTTGAGCTCAGAGACGGGCTTCATGACTCGTATATTTTTCCATGGTTGTGACCATGAGCCCGGCCGCGTTCTTTGGCGCGAGACGCGAACAATTTGCGGACATCTGTCGGATTTGCTCAGGCTTCTCGATTAACTCCCGGATTTTGCGCGCTAGCAATTCGCCGGAGAGTTCCGATTCCTTGAGGAGAATCGCTGCCTGAGCGTGGGCATAAATTTCCGCGTTTCGCGTTTGATGATCGTCTGCCGCATAAGGAAACGGAATTAAGATGCCAGGCAGCGAAAAGGTAGCGAACTCAGCCAGACTCGCCGCACCGGCCCGTGCAACGAGGAGGTCGGCGGCGCTGTAAGCTTCCTCCATTCGATGATGAAATGCCGCGACGTAAGCCGGAATGTTTTCGCGGCGATAATTATCGGCGACGAGACGCTCGTCCCGCGCGCCGGAAAGATGAATGACCTGCAACGGAACCCCATGCAAGAACGGCAAAGATTTAATGATGGCTTGGTTGATTCCGCTCGCACCCTGACTGCCACCCATCACGAGGAGCGTTGGTAGGTCATCTCGCAGTCCAAGTTTCTGATGCGCAAGCTGTCGATCCAAGCGTTTCAGTTCGGTTCGGATTGGCGTGCCTGTGACTTCCGTTTGCGCTTTTGGAAAAAATGGCGCGCACTCTTCAAAGCCAAGCATGACGGCTCGCACCATCCGTGCGGTTACTCGGTTCGCCTTTCCTGGGACGGCGTTCGATTCGTGAATGAAGGTCGAGACACCGCGCATCCGTCCAGCCAGAAGCGGGGCGGTGGAGGTGAACCCGCCCATCCCAAGGATCACCTGTGGTTTGAACTTGCGATACAGGGACCGACAGAGCGACAGGCTTTCACAGAAGCGCTGAATGAAACCGAGAATTGCCGGCGAAAACGGCGATGGTAAGCCCACTGTCGGCAACTTTTCAAATCGGAAACCTGCGCGGCCGGAAAGCGCGAGCGTATCAATCTCCTTCTCGGAAACCAGCAACATGACGTCGTGGCCGCGATCGCGCAGCACCTCCGCCACGGCGATGCCGGGGAACAGATGTCCGCCGGTCCCTCCGCATGCGATTACTGCATTCATAAAGTGTCTTTCAATCTTTTGGTTTACATCCGCGGTGTCGTTCGAACCTGCAGAGTCCCGTGTTTCTTATGCCGCGGTTCGAGAACGCCCTGGCGATAAATATTGAGCAACAAACCGATCCCAAACAAACAAGCGACAAGATTCGACCCGCCGTAACTAATAAAGGGGAGTGGCAGACCTTTGTTCGGCAAGAGCGAGGTGGTAACGCCGATGTTCACCGCCGCTTGCAAAGCCAGGAGTGAAACAATGCCGCAGCCGAGGAGCAAACCGAAGCGATCTTTGGCGTGCAGCGCGATCATGATCCCGCAAACGATGATGAGAACAAACAGGAAGATCACGAGCAAACTGATCCGTAGACCGAGCTCTTCGCCGATGATAGGAAAAATAAAATCCGTGTGCGCGTAAGGCAGATAAAGCATCTTTTGGCGGCCGTTGCCTAGGCCAAGGCCTTCCATTCCGCCGCTGCCCCACGCAATCAAGGCCTGCATCTGCTGCAGGCCGGCATCTTCCTTGAAATTTTGCGGATGAAGAAAGGCCGAAAGCCGACTCATTCGTTCGGACATTTGCGTGGCGACAAGGACAATGCCGCCCAGACCAGTGAATGAGAGGATGCCAAGCCATATCGGGTTTGCGCCGGCCACGAACATCATAACAAAGGCGATTGCTCCCAGCAAAGCCGTGGTGCCAAGGTCGACCTCGGTAAGAACAAGCCCGGCTAGCAAACCGATAATTGAGAGTGGAAGGACGAAACCACGGACCAAATTATTGCCGGTTTTTTCGTCGCGGGAGTACCAGGCGGCAAGGAAAAATACCGCCGCGACCTTTGCGATCTCGGAAGGTTGAAACGTAAATGGGCCCAGTCCCACCCAGCGGCGCGAACCATTAAGGCGCAGACCGAGCGGCGGAATGTAGCAGAGAGTCAACGCGATAAGCGCAAGCGTAAACCAAAGCCACCATGTCCGTTGCCAGAAATGGTAGTCGATCAGCGCAACCAGGGTGCATACGGCAAGGCCAATTCCGAACCAAATCGACTGTCGTTTAATGAAAAAATAGACATCGCCATGACTGTCTTGCGCAAACGCGCTCGTGCTAAAAAGCATGACGATACCGATCACCAGCAGCCCCAGCACCGCCAGAAAGAGGATGTAAGCGCTCTTACGGTGCATAATCAGCTGGGTGGAGAAAACCGGCGCTCTCGGCGGCGACCGCCTCTGCAACTCGCATGCGTTTCATTCTTTCTTCTTGTTTGCGCTTGTCGTCTTGGTTGGAACGAGCAGCTTTTGTCCGATCTGCAGTTTGCGCGGGTCCTCGATGTGATTGAGGCCAATCAGATCGTCGTAGGAGACTTTTAGTTTTTTGGCGATCGTCACCGGGTTATCACCTTTTACTACTGTGTAAACTTTTCCTGAGCGGGCTGGCACAGTCACATGTTCAGATGATTTCGCGTGTTGGGCTTTATGGTCGTCCTTCACTAGTGATTTTGACGGCGAATGCGACGCTTTTGTATCTTCCCGCTCCGTGTTTTCCTTTTGCAGCAACCCAGATGGTGGGCTGGAAACATCCGGTTTGATTGCCGATGCGGCTGCAGCCGGATCATTTTCGGTATTCGACGGGGCGGCCGATACGAACGAACTCTGCCGCGTCTTAATCGCGTTAAATGCGATAATTCCTGAAACAGCCACCACGTGGAGCAGCAAGACAATCAGCAACGCACGAGAAAGCTTCATGTTCGGTTCGGACATTTCTTCGTAGCCCATTTCTGCGGACGCGGTGGCAGATCGGCGTGCGGTTGTGGCCCGAAGTTTTTTGCGTCTGAGGAGCTTCGGTATTTTCATGGTTCTAGCTGGGGCAAGGCTTGCACTAGGGCGCGAAATTGATCGCCGCGGTCGGCGTAGCTTTTGAACATGTCGAAAGAAGATGTGCCTGGGGAAAAAAGGACGATTTCGCCGAGCTTGGCCGCCGCGTGGGCGCGTTCAACCGCATCCGCGAGTGAGCTTGCAATTTCCGAGTTGACCGCGCCGCTCCAGGAGCGCGCGATGCTCTCAGCCATTTCGCCAATCAAAATTGTTGATCTAACTTTTTCTTTCACGAGAGATCGCAGCGGATCGAAAGTGAAGCCCTTGTCCTTGCCGCCAGCGATGAGAACGACCGGTTTGGTTTGTGCGCGCAGCGCCTTCTCCACCGCGTCAAGATTCGTCGCCTTCGAATCGTTTACATAGTTAACGCCGCCAAGTTCGCGGACGAATTCGCAGCGGTGTGGACGTGGCTCGTAGGCGCAAAGCGGCGGCTATCGGACAACCGCAGAACGGCCTCGTTTTGAAAGACGATCGCGCCCTCGGAGAGACGAAAATCCGCGTTTTCGGCATAAGCACTAAACGTGATCGTGCGTGCGCGGACTCCAGGCAGTCTTTCAATCGCATTAATCACTGCGACATCGTCGGCTGTTTGATTTTCAAAAATGCGCAGCTTGGCCGCGCGATAGTCAGACACCGAGCGATAGCGATCGAGATGGTCGGGAGCGAAATTGAGCCAGAGGCTGATTGACGGTCGGAAAGTTTGAATGGTTTCCAATTGAAACGAGCTCACTTCGACCGTGAGCACATCGAATTGCGTCTTCTTGCGCGCCACTTCGGAGAGTGGTTTGCCGATGTTGCCGCACGCGATTGTCCGCTGACCGCATGCGTTCAACATTTCGGCTAGTAATTCCGTGGTCGTCGTCTTGCCGTTTGTACCGGTGACAGCGATGACTGGAGTTTCACAGGATCGCCAACCGAGTTCGAGTTCGCCGATCATGTCGATGTTGCGCGAGGAAAAATTGAGCGCGAGTCGAGAAGCTGGATCGATCCCCGGGCTCAGGACAGCCATTTCGTAAGCGGATGAATCATCACTTGCCGGTGCCCCACAAATCACCCGAACCTCTTGCGCCCGCAGATTGTCAATCGTCGATTTGAGTAAATCCTTTTCCTGGGCGCTATCGAGCACTGTGACGTGTGCGCCCTCCGACTTGAGCAAGAGCGCTGCAGCGGCCCCGCTCAAGCCTGCACCAAGAACGGCGATATTCTGATTTTTGTAGCGCAAGTATTTATCTCAACTTCAGTGTCGCCAGGCCAAGCAAGGCAAAGATTATCGAGAGGATCCAAAACCGAACGATGACGGTATTTTCCTTCCAACCAGTCAGCTCGAAGTGGTGATGAAGCGGGGACATGACGAAAATCCGCCTGCCCGTCGCTTTGAAGCTGATCACCTGCAAAATCACCGAAACCGCTTCGATCACGAAAACGCCGCCCACGACGACCAAGAGCAACTCCTGCTTACAGCAAATCGCTACTACGCCGACCATGCCGCCGATGGCGAGCGATCCAGTATCGCCCATAAAAACTTTGGCCGGATGACAGTTAAACCAGAGAAAGCCGAGACCCGCACCAACGAGTGCAGAGCAGACAACGGTCAGCTCTCCAGCAAACGGGTAAAACGGGACCTGCAAATATTCTGCGATCCGGAAATTTCCTGCCGCATAAGAAAGCAACGCATATGCAAACGCGACGGTGACCGTGCAACCGATTGCGAGGCCATCGAGCCCGTCGGTTAGGTTGACCGCGTTCGAGGAGCCCACAATGACGAGCGCAAAGAACAGGAAAGTAAACAAGCCCATATTGGCGATGACCGGCGCTTTAACAAATGGCACGTACAGGGAGCGAGCCTGCACCTCTAGCAACGGGCTGTTCAGGAAAACACCCGTGATAATTGCGGCGAGGGCGAGCTGAAAAAGAAGTTTCAAGCGGCCGCTGATGCCGTCGGACTTCTTCTTCGTGACTTTCAGATAATCATCGAGAAATCCAAGCGCGCCGAGATAAATCATACTAAACAAGGCGAGCCAAACGAACCGATTGTCCGGGCGGGCCCAGATAAGGCTCGACACAAAGACCCCTCCGATAACGAGCACCCCGCCCATCGTGGGCGTTCCCTGCTTGCCGCCGTGTAATTCAGCGAGGCGGTGAACTTCTGCCGCCAGGCGAATGGGTTGCCCCAGCTTCAGTGCGATCAGTCTTCGAATGACGAAATTTCCAAAAATCAGTGTGACCAGGAAAGCCGTCACCGCCGCGGCAATG
Source organism: Verrucomicrobiota bacterium (assembly GCA_005887855.1). Next base: position 5,433 of record VBQB01000254.1, read on the forward strand.
GCCCTAAATGTGACATAAGAGAAAACGTTGAACCCGATGAACTGATCGCTCAGCCGATGGAGGTAGTACATCATGGCGAAGTTCCAACAGGGGGATGATTCGTCTGCCCGCGACCGTTAGCCGAAGGTGTCGATCGGCGATTCCCGAATTCCTCCATCACGCGTTCCGTTCGCGCGGCGCGGCTTCCTTTAATGAGCACAAGGTCACCCGGCTCTGCGATCTTAACCAAAACTTCCGCAGCTTCGGTTGTTGAATTGACTGCTCTGCTATTTCCCGATCCAGCGTGTTCCGCTGCATTCGAAATTGCGGCTGCAACGTTTCCGATTGCAATTATGTGATCGACTCCGAGGACGGCGGCGGTTTCGCCAACTTCGCAATGGCTGCGCTCCGATTCGTCACCCAGTTCCCTCATTTCTCCGAGAACTGCGATGCGTTTTCCATCGGCATCCAGTTCCACCAACGTGCGCAATGCCGCTTTCATCGAATCGGGATTTGCGTTGTAGCTGTCGTCGATAAACTGCACGCCGTGAATTTCTTTGATTTGCAAACGCGCTTTAGTGAGCGGAGCAGCGACCAGGCCGGCCGCGCAATCCTCGAGGGAAAGACCGAAGACGCGACCGGCGGCAACTGCGAGCAACGCGTTTTGCACCATGTGCAGGCCAGGCACAAGCAACTGCGCCCGGCAGCGATGGGCGCCTTCGAGGATCGTGAAATCGCTTCCATTTCCGCTCCGAGTAATTTCGCTGGCGCGGACCGTCCCTCCGCTTGTACCGGCAAAAACAACTTTGGCACGGGTGCTCGCGGCGATGCCCTCGCTGAAAGGATCGTCCGCATTAAGGATGACTGATCCTTCCGCACCAACCGTTTGCGCGAGCGCGGCTTTTTCGGCCGCAATCGCTTCGCGCGACCCCATAAACTCGATATGCGCAACTCCAACGTTGGTAATGATGGCGGTATCTGGTGCGGCCAGTTTCGCCAACGTCTCGATCTCTCCCGGATGATTCATGCCGATCTCCCAAACAGCGACTTCATCCTGCGACGTAGCCTCCAGCATCGTACGAGGAAGCCCGACATGATTGTTGAAATTGCCTTCGGTTTTGGTAACTCGAAAACGGCGGCCGAGGACAGACGCGACAAAATCTTTCGTGCTGGTCTTGCCGTTGCTTCCCGTGATCGCGATTACCTTGAGCGACAGCGATTTTCGATATTTGGCGGCGAGCTTTTGATACGCCTGCAAGGTATCTTCCGCGCGGATGAGCGCGAAGTTCTCTGGGACTTTTCCGTTCCAAGTAAGATCGACAATCGCTCCCACTGCGCCGGCTCTCGCGGCCGATTCAACAAACTTGTGGCCATCAAAATTTTCGCCGCGCAATGCCACAAATAATTCGCCGCGCTTAACGGTGCGCGAATCGGTACTAACCTTCTCGACCGAAACCTGCCCGTCACCGGAAGAAACCGGCGCACCGGCGAATTCAGCAACTTGAAAGATCGACAATCGATTCATTAAAACTCCACTGGATGGTCCTCGATCGCGCGCCGCGCGACCTGGATATCATCGAACGGCACGGTGTGATCCGCGAACTCCTGATAGTTTTCGTGCCCTTTGCCCGCGATCAATACAATGTCGCGCGGCTGGACGAGCGCAATCGCGCGGCCAATCGCTTCCGCTCGATCGACAAGCTTTTCGTAATGGGTCGAGCGAAAACCTTTTTCGATCTCCGTAATGATAGAGTTCGGATCTTCTTTGCGCGGATTATCCGATGTGAGGATCGCGTAATCAGCATGTCGATTGGCAATTTCACCCATGAGAGGACGTTTTTTCCGGTCGCGATCGCCGCCGCAGCCAAAAACGACAATCAACCGATTTGGTCCGAGTTCCCGCAACGTTTTGAGAACGTTACGGAGCGCGTCCGGTGTGTGTGCGTAATCAACGAAGACCTGAAATTGTCGCTTCGCTGGAACTAGTTCCAATCGGCCCGGCACTTGCGAGGATTTGCCGAGGCTAAGGACTGCTTCGCGCAGATCAACTCCGAGAGCATTCGCCGCCGCCAGCGCCGCCACTGAATTCAAAACATTAAACCTCCCGATCAACGGTACTCGGACGAGATAACTCTTGCCGCGGGCATCGAGTTGGTAGGAAGTACCTCCAAACTCCACGCGATAATTTGAGGCGCGAAAATCCGCGCGCACTCCCATCCCATAGGTAATAACCGCAACCTTTTTACCGATTCTCTGGAGCAGTTGCTCGCCATAGCGGTCGTCGATGTTCACAACCGCGACGGGTTTCCGTTTCTTTTGTTGCCGCCCGAGTTGAGTGAAGAGCTTCAATTTCGACTCGAAATAACTCTCCATTGTGCCGTGAAAATCGAGGTGGTCCTGAGTGAGATTGGTGAAGACAGCGACATTCCACTCGAGACCGCGCGTGCGGTCTTGCGCGAGCGCATGCGAAGAAACTTCCATCGCCGCCGCTCGACAACCGGCGTTCACGATTTGCGCGAGCAGCTCCTGCAGATCAAGTGATTCTGGCGTCGTGCGACTGGCCGGCAACACGCGCTCACCAATCTCGTAGCGCACCGTCCCAATCAAGCCGCAACGCAAGCCCGCCTTTTCACAAATGTGCTTGATGAGAAAGGTGATCGTGGTTTTCCCATTGGTGCCCGTGACGGCCGCAAGTTTTAACCTCTGCGCGGGGAGTCCGTAAAACGTTGCCGAGAGATCAGCCAGCGCGTTGCGCGCATTCTCCACGACCAGACAGGTGGCGCGCGAATGTTTCTCTTCGCGCTCCGTGACGATCACTGAAGCGCCTTTTTCAATGGCCTGGCCGATGAATTCGTGCCCATCCCGGCTTTCGCCCCGCATTGCCACGAACAGGCCGTTTTTTTGCACTCGCCGCGAGTCATACGCGATACTTTCCACCGGGCGATCAAGTTTCCCGATGACCTGGTGGACTGAAATCGCGGCGGCGAGAGTTTTGAGCTGCATGAGGGTTCAACATGCCGTCGTAAGGCACTCAATGACGCGAAGCATTGGTTAAGGCGACTCGTCCCACAGGCAGCGCTTTACGAATTTCCTCATGCCGCTCAAGATCAAGGTATTGGGCCGCCTTTTCAGCGATCCGCGAAAAGATCGGTCCCGCGATGAGCCCGCCGTAATTCAACTCCGGTTTAGTCGTCTGCGCATCGTCGAGCACCACAAGACCGACAAACTCAGGATGCTCGGCCGGGAGATAACCGATGAAAGAAACGACGTATTTTCCGTGTTCATATCCGCCTTTTGGATCGACTTTTTGGGCCGTCCCAGTCTTGCCAGCAATCGTAAAACCGGGAATAGCCGCGGCGGCCGCAGTGCCGCGGTCACTCACGACACCCCGCAGCGCGTCACCAATTTGGCTGGCTGTCTGCGGGGAAATTACCTGGCGCAACACCAGCGGGGAAAGTGAGGTGACCGTTTTGCCGTCGGAAGCGGTAATCGATTTTACGATGCGGGGCATAGTCAATTTGCCGCCGTTCGCAATCGTCGCCATCGCCACGGTCATTTGCAATGGTGTGACTCCGATTTCGTGTCCCATTGGAATGCGTGTGATCGAGATCTTGCTCCACGATCGCGGAGGGCGAATTAATCCGTTGATCTCCCCCGGAAGCTCAATGCCGGTGCGTTCACCAAATCCAAAGCGGCGGACATATTCATAAAATTTTTGGTCACCAACGCTGAGGGCGAGTTTAGCCGCGCCGATATTGCTCGATTTGATGAGAATATCTTGCACGCTCAGATACGAAAACGCTCGATGATCGTGCAGGACGGCGCCGCCAAACTCCCAAAGACCATTCTCACAAAAAATCGTCGATTTAGGCTGGAGCTTATGTTCATTGAGCGCCGCCGCGGCAGCCACAATCTTAAAAGTGGAACCCGGTTCCATCATGTCGATGATGGCGCGGTTTTTCATTTCCTCGGGCTTCGCTTCAGAGCGGAGATTAAGATCAAAATTCGGGCGATTCGCCATGGCGAGGATTTCGCCAGTTTGCGGCCGCATCAGGATAATCGTCGCTTTTTGGGGTGAGTACTCACGCATCGCAGTGTCGATTTCATTTTCGACAATATTCTGCAGGTTAAGATCGACAGTGAGGTGAACCTGATAGCCGTCGCGCGGCGCGCGTTCCTGCCCTCGGTAGAGGACGATCTCCTGACCGGCACGATTGTGTTCGATGTAGCGATAGCCATCCTGCCCATGAAGATATTCCTCCATCGACGCTTCCACGCCCTGAATGCCGCGATGTTCGAAATCCGTGAATCCGATGACGTGACAAAGCATGGAGCCATTCGGATAGATGCGCGTGGCGTCATGTTCGAAATAAATCCCACGCAAATTTCTGGCGCGAAGTTTTTCGCGCAGCGCGCTGGCCAGCGACTCTGGCAGTTGGCGCTTGATTACTATGTAGCGGCGTTCACCCTGCAATTTTTCAGCGAGCTCCCGCTCCGGAACGCCTAGCTCCTGGCTGACAAGGTCGATAAGCGCATCGCGGTCGTTTAGATGCGTCGCGTCGGCGATCACAGTTTCGACAGGCACATTGTGCGCGAGAACTTCATTGTTGGCATCCAGGATCGTGCCGCGTTCGGCGTAGATAGTTTGCTTGTAAACGTGTTTTTCAGCCGCCAACCCGGCGTATTCGTCGTGCTTGATCACCTGGAGGTAAATGAGACGAAAGGAAAAGGCGCTGAAGAGTACGATAAAAGCGAAGCAAACCAGCGCACAACGACTCCGGGTATTTGACTTCATCTTGCGGCAGGTTGGTTCGCTACGGGTTGAATTGCGTCTGCATCGGCCGGACGGGCCGGCATGGTAAGTCGCACGATGTTGTCTTCGGAAATCGGCACCATTTTTAAGTACCCTTCCTTCAACCGACGCTGCAAAGCCGAGCGCGAAGTCAAGGCCGCGATTTGCACACTGGCGACGTCATTTTGCGTGCGGAGACTAGCGAGCTCGGTCTCGACTGCTTTCTTGCGCTCTCCAAGATGATAAAGTTGCAGCGTCAAATAAACGTAGCTCAATCCTGTGAGCGCGAGAAAGGCAGTCACAACAATCCAGCGCGCCAGCGATGGCGCGTTCACCGTATTCCAATTTTTTCGGCGGGAACGGCTCATTTAAATCTTCTCGGCCACGCGCAATTTTGCGCTGCGTGAACGCGGATTGACGCGTTGCTCATCTTCGTTCGGCTCCACTGGTTTCGGCGTAACCAACTTCAGGTCGTAATCGGGATTACGTTGCGCGGAGGGCCACTCCGGGCGGTCGATCCATTCCCGGCTATGATCACGAAAGAAATTTTTGACGATTCGATCTTCCAGAGAATGAAAAGCAATGACAGCGATGCGCGCACCGGGCTCGAGTCGGTCAGTCAAAACACGCAAGCCCTCTTTGAGCGCGCCCAGTTCGTCATTCACTTCCATACGCAGCGCTTGAAAAACTTGCGTGGCTGGATGACGGCGACCGTGCCGGCCCACGACCTTTTCGATCGCATGTGCCAACGGGAGAGTTTCGCGAAACGGCGCTGTCTTGCGCATCTTAACAATCAAGCTCGCGATACGACGCGCCGCCGGTTCCTCCCCGAGATCGCGAAACAAGCGCGTCAGTTGTTCGCTGCTGTACTCGTTAACGATTGTAGCGGCGGTCAGCTCGTTGCGTGGATCCATGCGCATATCGAGCGGACCATTGCGCATAATGCTGAAGCCGCGTTCTGCATTTTCGAGTTGCCGAGAGGAGACGCCGAGGTCAAGAAAGGCACCGCCGATAGTGCCAATTCCAAGTTCGTCGAGAGCCTTGTGCGCATGCCGAAAATTCGCCTGTCGCACGGTAATGCGGCGGTCGAACCCGCCGAGCTGCTCGGTCACATGTTGGACCGCTTCGGGATCTTGATCCAAGGCCAGCACGTCGGCGCCAGTTCTCAAGATCGCTTCCGCGTGGCCGCCGCCACCACAGGTTCCATCGACAATGAGAGAACCTAGCCTTGGCGCGAGCAACTCGACGACCTCAGCCGCGAGTACTGGCCGGTGGTAGATAAAATCCTCCATTTCCTGCGCCTCCTCTTCGAGAACCAGCGGCCCGGTCGCGAACCAAACAGGCCGCTCAAACAATAATGCGTTCATATAATTTCTGACCAAACCGTCCGCTTACAAACCGATTACATTCGCGACGTGCTGATAAGTTGGCGTTTCTTCCTCATGGGCGCGCTTCCAGCGCTGCAAATTCCAAATTTCAAAGCGCCCACGGCCACCGACGAGGGCGACTTCACCTTTCAGTCCGATTTTCCTGCAAAGCTCGTCCGGCAAAACGAGACGGCCTTGTCGGTCCGCGGCACCGTGTTGCGCGCGCGAGTGGAGCTGCCGCAAGAAAACGCGACGATCCCGCGCGGAAACGCCTTGGTTCGATTCCGCGGCTAAGCTCATACGGGCAAATTCATCCGGCGACATGAGGAGGAGAAATTGATGATTCGCCTCCGGCAAAAGGATAAACTCTTCCCCTTCATTCCGTCGCCAACGTGACGGAATCGTGATCCGATTTTTCTCGTCAATCGAATGGCGAAATTCGCCAGCATAAAACGATTGAGGTGGAGAAACGGAATCCATGCATTAGTGGGATTGATCCATTCTGCCCCACTTGACACCACCTTTAACCACTTCCTCACACGGCGGTCAATAAAAAAATTAATGCCCGTTTGCACCCTACTCCCTCACCCGTAAGCTCCTCTCCGTCATGAAGCTTTGCCTACGCGGATCGACAATCAGTTGTGCCGTCCTATTATGCGCGGCCAAGATCGCATCTAGTCAATCTCCCGCCACGAGTGGAAATGACGCGGTTCGAGTGACGATAGCGGTGAATGCGGATGGCTCACGCACTGTTTACAAATTCGATGACGCGCAGCACAAGGCCCTGGCGACCACGACCGGCGAGGACGGCAAAATCCGGGAGAAAATTCGTTATGAGATGGACGACGCGGGGCGCTTTTCTACCGGCATGGTTTTCGGCCCTGATGGTCGGCTTCGTTTTAAAAGCCAATACAAGTATGATGGCGCAGGTCGCCTACAGGAAGAAACTCAAAGCGCAGAGGACGACACTTTGCTGCACAAGATCGTCTATACCTACGACCAGGCAGGCAAGCAAACTGGTTACTCGATTTTCGACGCAAATGGCAAACTAATCGGTCGCACACTGGCACCGATGCCAAGTCCGGCGGCTTCGTCGAAATCGCGAGAGAAAAGTCCACGATAGCGCGAAGGTCTGCGGGACCGTCGACATTCGCTGGTGACTTGCCACCTTCAGCGAAAAAGGCTAGAGACATTAACGTGATCGACTACATCCAAAAAGGTGGTTTGCTGATGTGGCCAATTTTGGCCTGTAGCATCATTTCAATCGCTGTCTTTGCTGAACGCCTCTTTTATTTGCATCGGGCGACGATCCACGTCGGCGAATTCCTGAAAGGCCTCTCTAATCTCATCCAGCGCCGCAATTTCGCTGAGGCATTGCATGAATCAGCCGGAACCCCCGGCCCCGTTGCGCGCGTGATTCATTCGGCCATCATCCGGCATGACGCGCCCCGATCGGAATTGCGGGACATCGTGCAGGAAGCCGGGCAACTTGAGGTGCCAAAACTGGAACGATTTCTCGGGGTCCTGGCCACGCTCGCTTTCCTGGCGCCGTTACTCGGCTTGCTTGGGACTGTGGCCGGAATGATCGACGCGTTCAGCACCATTTCCTCAAATGGCGGTTATGCGACGGTGACGGAACTTTCCAGTGGAGTTTACAAGAGTCTCCTAACGACAGCGGCAGGACTGGTCGTGGCCACGTCTACATTTGTCGCTTACAGCTATCTTTCTTCGCGCGTAAGCACCCTGCTGCACGATATGGAGCGCGCTGGCATCGAGATCGTCCATATGCTGACGGAGAGTCGGCCACTTAGCGGTATCATCAGCTTCCAGCAACCTGGTGAGATCGTCGAATCCGAAGCACGTCTCGATTCTTGAATCGACAAAACTGCAGCGCGCATGAAGCTCAGCCGGACGAAGGAATACAACTTCGGCTGGCTTGTCTTTGTCGGGCTGGTCGATGTCGCTTTCCTCTTGGTTCTTTTCCTCTTGCTTAGTTCGAATTTTATTTTGCAGCCGGGCATTGCTGTTTCGCTGCCGTTCTCGCGTTTTTCGCTTGGCCCGCAGATCAATCAGCAAATCATCAGCATTACCGGCGGCTCAGCTCCCACGATTTATTTCCGGGATCAAAAAATCACACTCGGTCAGCTCGGTCCGTTGTTGGACGCGGCTGAGCGTGAGGGCCGATCGATCATCATCAAAGCCGACCGTTTGACTCCCTATGAAACAGTTGTCGAGGTAAGCAACGCCGCGCTGGAACACGGAATCAGCTCTGTCTCGCTGGCTATGGCTCCGCCACTATGAACGCGTCCTTCTCTGCACCTGCGGCCGAGTCGCTCCTTTTTAGTTGGGAGCCGCCCCGGCGCCGAAAAGTTGCGATCATCGCTTTCTTGACGATTTCGTTAATCGCACACGCTCTCTGCTTCTACGTTTTTCAAATTGTATATCCGCCAACGGTCGCGCTGTTGCCGCCACCGGCTCGCGTGAGTGTGATCGCCCCCGATTCTGAAGAAGGCCGTACACTGCTCCGCTGGATTGATGCGGAAGATCCTGCGCTCGCCTTCACGACTCAGCGACCACCCGAGGCGAGACTGGGCGTGTTACCCGCGGTTGAGCACATTCCATCTTATCGCGCGGCAGAGCCTGCCCTGAAGGAAGTTCCACCGCTGGCTCTCGATCTTCGCATCCCGAGTGCCCAGCCTCTGGGCGCCGTGCCATTTGTCCATCGAGAGGCAGCGCCTGCTTTCGGTCCAGCGGCAACTTCTGTTTCGTTTTCAAAGGAGCTTGACACTTTCGGCACGCCGACTTTGCCGAAGCCGAGCTTTGCCGCATCCAACGATGAGCCTCCTCAAACCGTTCGCTTTCGCGTCGCAGTCAGCGGTAATGGAGAAATCCGCTATTCCTTTCCGCTCAACTCATCAGGCGATCCGGCCCTGGATGAACAAGCACGCCGTTATCTTGTGCTCGGCCGTTTTTCCCAAAGTTTGATAACCACCGAGAAAGCCGATCGATCTCTGGCCTGGGGAATCGCGACACTCGAATGGGGCAACGACGTCACGCGCCCTAAGGTAACGCCGACCGGCGCCACTTCGCCGTGATACGTGTTAGTCTCGCCGCGCTCGTCACGATTTATTTGCTGCTTTTTCTTGCGGCGGTTTTTCTCTTCTGGATAGTGGGAGAGTCGAATCGCCGCCGGCGCGAGCGCCGGGCTTTACAGCATCGGTTGCGCTGTGTGATTTGCGCATTCGAATTTGAGGATCGGACCGACGCATTGCTTCCCCGGTGCCCGCGCTGCGGAAGTTTGAACGAACGATTTAGAATGGAGCGAATTTAAAAATGGGAATGTGGATCGGCCGCAATCGCAAAGCACGCGTAACCTACGGGTTCGATGAAATCGCGCTCGTGCCCGGGCGCGTGACGGTGAATCCAAACGAAGTGGACATCACTTGCCGCTTGCCGCGGAAAGAGGCGGACCCGATCACATTAAAGATTCCCATTCTCGCAAGTGCAATGGATGGAGTTGTCGATGTACCGTTTGCAATCGCCATGAGCAAACTGGGCGGGCTCGCCGTTCTCAATCTCGAGGGAGTCCAAACGCGCTATAAAAATCCGAAGGAAGTTTTGCAGAAAGTCGTCGAGGCGGACAAATCCGAGATTACAGCGCTGTTGCAAAAAATTTATCAGGAACCGGTCCAGGAAGATTTAATCGCCGCCCGCGTTCGCCAAATCAAAGACGGCGGCGCGCTGGCTGCGGTCAGCTCAATTCCCCAACGCGCGGCTGAATTCGGCAAGATCGCTCAAGAAGCCGGGGCGGACGTGTTCGTCGTGCAAAGCACCGTTTCCACCGTCCGGCATATTTCGTCGGAATATAAATCACTCGAACTGGAAAGATTTTGCCGCGAGATGCGCATTCCCGTGATCGTCGGAAACACGGTCGGTTACGATGTGACCTTCGAGATCATGGAATGCGGGCCGGCTGCGGTCTTGGTGGGCGTTGGACCAGGAGCCGCTTGCACTTCGCGCGGTGTGCTAGGGTTGGGCGTTCCGCAAGTGACTGCGACCGTCGATTGCGCGGCGGCGCGTGATGCTTACTTCAAGAAAACATCGCGTTACGTGCCGATCATTACGGATGGCGGAATGAGCAGAGGCGGCGACGTTTGCAAGGCGCTGGCTTGCGGCGCGGATGCCGTGATGGTAGGCAGCGCGTTTGCCAAAGCACAAGAAGCACCCGGCTGCGGCTACCACTGGGGTATGGCCACTCCGCATGCAAATCTCCCACGAGGGACGCGAATCAAAGTCGGTACCACCGGCTCGCTCAAGCAAATTCTTTTCGGTCCCGCGGAGGTTGACGATGGCAGCCAAAATCTGGTTGGCGCGATCACGACCTGCATGGGGAACGTGGGCGCTCGCGACATAGCTGAATTTCAGCAAACTGAGATTATTATCGCGCCTTCCATCAAGACCGAAGGAAAACTGTTCCAGACAGTGCAAAGTGTCGGGATGGGGACAAGTTGACGTTCGAAGGTTCGACAGATCTGGTGATTGAGCGATTGACCTTCACGCGATCACCCCGCAGCCTTCAATCCTAAATCTGTAAATCCTTAAGTCGCTCAATGAATACGGATCGGAGAGTTGTCATTACTGGCCTTGGTGCCGTCACACCGATTGGCAATAATGTGGAGACGTTTTGGTCAAATCTTAAGAATGGCGTCAGCGGCATTCGCAAGATCCAAGGATTCGACACGACCGGTTACGATTGCCAGATCGCCGGGGAAGTGCGGGACTTCGATCCGAAGCCGTTCTTCAAGAATCCGAAGGATGTCCGGCGCGCGGATCGTTTCACACAGCTCGCCATGGCAGGGGCAAAAATGGCGCTCGAGGACAGCGGTATCGAGGTGGAGAAGCAGCGGCGAGATCGCTTCGGCGTAATTGTGAGCAGTGGAATCGGCGGCCTGAAAACGCTACAGGATCAGCACGCTGTCCTATTGACAAAAGGGCCGTCACGAAATTCCCCGTTCACGATTCCGATGTTGATCAGCAACATGGCGAGCGGACTCATCTCCATGGAATACGGGCTGCAAGGTCCCAACATGTGCATTGTGACCGCCTGCGCTACGTCAAATAACGCGATCGGGGAATCCTGGCGAATAATCAAATTCGGTGACGCTGATATTTTCCTTGCCGGGGGTTCAGAGGCTTCCGTTGTCGCGATTGGTCTCGCGGGATTTTCGGCCATGAAAGCCCTCAGCACACGCAACGACGAGCCCGAACGGGCTTCCCGACCGTTCGACCGCGACCGCGACGGGTTTGTCATCAGCGAAGGCGCCGGCATCGTAGTGGTGGAAGAACTCGAACACGCGAAAGCGCGCGGCGCGAAGATTTACTGCGAACTAACGGGATATGGACTCTCTGCGGATGCCTATCACATGACCGCGCCGCCACCAGACGGCGAAGGTGCGGCACGCGCCATGCAACTAGCGCTCGAACATGCCCGGATTTCTCCCGACCAGGTTGACTACATCAATGCCCATGCAACCTCGACCGACATCGGCGATGTTTGTGAGACCCGCGCGATCAAGAAGGTCTTCGGCGAAGATGCCTCAAAAGTTTCGATCAGCTCCACTAAATCGATGACGGGCCATTTGTTAGGCGGGGCCGGTGGCGTGGAAATGGCCGCATGCGCACTGGCCATCCGCGATTCCGTGATTCCGCCCACTATCAATCTGGAAAATCCGGGCGAAGAATGCGACCTTGATTACACGCCCAATGTTGCAAAAGAAAAAAAAGTGCGTGTCGTGTTAAACAATTCATTTGGTTTCGGCGGCCACAACGCCACCCTGGTCGCGACCGCATTCGAAAACTAGCAGAGCGGACGCGGCCTCGCGTGCTGCGATTGGTGCCCTCGCCGATCGTTCATCCGTTTGTCCCTGCACGAAGCGGCTTGGTTAGCTTTGACTATTCACCATTCACCGATCACTATTCACTTCTTAGACCGCGCGGGCATAGCTTAATGGTAAAGTTCCAGCCTTCCAAGCTGGCCATGCGGGTTCGATTCCCGTTGCCCGCTATTCTCTATCGTAAGACCCCTTGAAATCGCATCGCCAGTCATAACAGTCGTGCGGTAAAGTCATAACACGTCCCTGAAATCCGCCAATGTCCGCCCGTGTATTGTGTGCGGTGAAAAACCTCGTGTAAGATGCAACGGAAAAGACCCGGGAGGGAGTAACCCTTATCGGTTTACATTCACATTTTGCCTCGGGATTGACGGGGCCCTAGTCTCAACGACCTGCTCATGATCAAAGGAAAATTCCATTACACGCCATGCGCCCACCGCCGCACTCATGCTCAGCGAATGCGTCGACCTCAAACCCGGGCGATTGGGGTCATCCAGAACGCTTTCAACGCAGGCGTCAGCCCGGGGTTGACTCAGTGAACGAGGAAGTCCTGGATCGCTTTGGTGATTTCCTCGGCATGTGTTTCCAGCGCGAAGTGGCCCGTGTCGAAGAAACGGACGGTCGCATCGGGAATGTCGCGTTTGAAAGCCTCGGCACCTGGTGGCAGAAAGAACGGATCGTTCCTGCCCCACACTGCCAGGAACGGCGGTTTGTGCTTGCGGAAGTATTCTTGGAAGGTCGGGTACAGCGCGACATTGCTCTTATAGTCGCCAAAAAGGTCGAGTTGGACCTCATCGGCGCCGGGCCGGGCGAGGTAAAAGTTGTCCAGCGAATAGCCGTCAGGAGAAACGGCGGTCGTGTCAGACACGCCGTGCGTGTACTGCCACAGTATCGTCTCAGGTTTCAGAAAAGCACGTAGCGCGTCACGGTTGACTGACGAAGGGTTCTTTCAATATGTCTGGATGGGTTTCCAACCTTCGCTCAATCCTTCTTCATAGGCATTGCCGTTCTGAGAAATAATCGCAGTGATGCGCTCGGGATGGCTAACCGCGAGGCGAAAGCCGGTCGGGGCGCCGTAGTCAAACACATAGATCGCGAAGCGCCGGAGACCGATCACCTCCGTGAAGCGTTCGATCACCTTCGCGATGTTGTCGAACGTGTAGGCGAAGCGGCTACGGTCGGGCATGTCCGACTGTCCGAAACCGGGCAGGTCCGGCGCGACAAGGTGGAGACGGTCCGCAAGCATCGGAATCAAATCGCGAAACATGTGGCTCGAAGTTGGAAAACCGTGAAGTAAGAGGAGGGCCGGTGCATCCGCCCTACCCGCTTCGCGATAAAATACGTTGAGACCATCAATATTGATCTTGCGGTAGCTGGGCTTAGTCATATGTCGATCCTCATGAAATAACCACTCTAGTGCCTATGACGAAGTTACTTACCACATTGTGTGAATTGTCAAGCCGAGGCACTTCTTGCGTCGGGACCGTTCACTTTTGCATCAATAGCGTTGGGACTTCGCCTGGACGCAGTGGGTTTGAACCTGGGAAGAATCTCCGCGCCAATCTGCAGTAACTGCTTGCTCGCTCACGGGCCAGCCTTCAGGTAGTGATTCTCCGTCAAGGGCGTCCGCTGGCCCTTAAGCTCGGCTACCTCGAAGGCGAACGAGAAATTTGAACGTCAGCTCCCGGCGCGCCAGGCTTAAGGTAAACGATCAGGCAACAACAACACATTCCGAGTCCAAGCAAGGGATATTTTAGCGCTACGACCGCGGCCACTCCGAAAAGGCACAGGGTCGCGATTGATCTGAAACGCATGCTCCTGCGCACCCTTGGCGAGACCTCGTCAACTGGAGCGCGGTCAATAAGCTCCCAAATCAAGAATATGTAGGTCATGTTTACTAGGAAGAAAACCGCCGCATAGAAAGCAACCGGCTGCGGCGCCAATTCGCTCACGGCCATCCAAGCGGTGGAGAGCGGAAGCAGCGACACGGAAAACAAGTGCGCGAAATTGAACCACATCAGGCGAGGCGTCGCCCCAGTCGCATAGCGCATGAGATGATGGTGATTGGTCCAGACAATGGCGATGAAGAGGTAGCTCACTGCGTAGCTTAGCCACGTGGGCCAGAGCAACAGGAGCGCCTTAAAAGTGGGGAGCTCCGGCGGGCGCAGTTCCAAAACCAATACTGCGATAAGGACGGCAACACGCCGTCGGGAAACGCGCTTAATCGCTCCGTGGTCGCTCTAGCGCGGAACACGATCGTCCCTTACTGTCCGCCGCCGCCGACTCGGACGTCGGCATAAGAGTTTTTTAGGGTCAAAGGCATTGTCCTAGGCTCAATGCAAGGCAGAGAGGGACAGGCAGTGAGCTAAGTGGCGAACGATAACTTGTCAACCCACCTCAAGACAGTTATTTCAAAACGAACGAGAGTGCCCTTAATTTGCTGGGCTTCTATTGGATATGGTTAATCCGTCAATGGCAAAAAAAGACCTCTCGGATGTTGGTCGACGGCGCGCGGGGGGGTTCGTTCCCGTTGCCGCTATTGATCCGGCGCGATCAGCTCCCGGTTCCGCCAGGTGAAGCCAAGACCGGAATAAACCGTCAACGCCACCGTAATCCAAACCAGGATTGGACCGGCTTCGTGCCAGGCTCGCAACCACCACGTCGAGGTTTCACCCGCATATCGCAGTTCCTCCGCTGAAAGAAGGGCAAGAAAAAAAATGACGGTAACGATCTGCCATGAAGTTTTCTGTTTTCCGAGCCGTTCCGCTGGAAGAACTCGGCCTTTGGCGCTCGCCATCAGGCGTAGGCCGGTGATCAAAAAATCACGTGCCACCACCGTGGTAGCTGCCCACGCCGGCACCGCTTTGAGAGGGACCAGCGAAATAAACGCCGCTGCCATCATGATTTTATCCACGAGCGGATCCATCAGCTTGCCAAAATTTGTGACGATGCCGTAGCGGCGGGCGATTTCGCCATCAATAAAATCTGTCAGTCCTGCGATGAGAAAAATCAGAAGGGCAGACGTGCGCGCATAGTGCCAGGACGAATTTAGCGCCAAAACAAAAAGAACCGTGAGCACGAGCCGGCTCAATGTTAGCCGATTTGCCCAATTCATCCGCGTGAAATCAAATGGGTTTCCGCGGGCCGATCGCGTTTCCCTTCCCTTGCCGGTTGATTGTCGATTTTGAACTTCGCTCGTTTCCAAATCGGAACCTTTTTCTTCAATTCATCCACCACCCACTGACTCGCTCGAAATGCTTCCGCGCGGTGCTGGCTCATCACTCGCATAAAAAGCGACGATTGCCCCACGGTAATAAATCCAATTCGATGGTGAATGACAATGAGTTGAAGCGCGAATTTCTCAATGGCCTGCTGCGCAATCCCCCTTAACTGATGTTCAGCCATTTCGCGATGCGCTTCGTATTCGATCCCGTCGATTTCTCGTCCCTCCTCAGAGCCGCGAACGATTCCCCAAAAATCGACGACCGCGCCAGCGACAACGTCGACGTCATCCCTTGGCGCTTTGAGCCGCGCTTCCGTCAGTAAAACTTCGCAAACGGGATTTGCCATGCGCTCTAAGTGCTCGCTACAGTGGTAGGTCTCCTCTGTTTTGAGACGTCAAACAAGAAGATACTAAAATGACACCGAATCAATGTGATATTGGCCTCATCGGTCTCGCTGTGATGGGCGAAAACCTCGTCCTGAACATGGAATCGAAAGGATTCTCCGTCGCGGTCTTCAACCGCACGACGGAAGTGACAGACAAATTTGCGGCTGGGCGCGGCAGAAACAAAAATATTCAGCCGACGCGTACGATCGAGGAATTCGTTCGCGCGCTGAAACGCCCGCGCAAAGCCATGATCATGGTGAAAGCGGGGGCGCCGGTGGACGCTGTCATCAATCAACTCGCCCCGTTGCTGGAGAAGGGCGATGTCATCATCGACGGCGGAAATTCCCTTTTCACCGACACGCAACGGCGCGGCAAAGAATTGGAACAGAGCGGCATTCATTTTGTGGGCTGTGGTGTTTCCGGCGGCGAAGAAGGCGCGCTGAAGGGACCATCGCTGATGCCGGGCGGTTCGCGAGAATCCTGGGAAATTATTGCGCCAATCTTCCGCAAAATCGCGGCGCAAGTGGATGGGGAACCGTGCTGTCGATACATGGGGCCGGACGGCGCAGGCCATTACGTTAAAATGGTCCACAACGGCATCGAGTACGGCGACATACAACTGATTTGTGAAGCCTATGCAATCCTCAAGGACATCGCGGGAATGGACGCTCCGGAACTTGCCGGCACCTTCGCAGAATGGAACAAAGGCGAGCTCGATAGTTATCTCATTGAAATTACGTCCCAAATATTTCGAAAGATCGATCCCGAAACTGGAAAACCGCTTGTCGATGTGATCCTCGACAAGGCCGGCCAGAAAGGAACGGGTATTTGGACGCTTCAATCAGCAATTAAACAATCCATCGTCATTTCGACGATTAATGCAGCCGTGGAAGCGCGCGTGATCTCGTCCCGGAAAGAGGAACGCGTGGAAGCTTCAAAAATTCTTCCGCAGCCAAAAGTTGAAAAGTTTGAAGGCGATCGGGCGCACCTTGTCGATGCAGTGCGTGACGCGCTTTATGCATCCAAGATTGTTTCCTACGCGCAGGGAATGGAGCTCCTCAGAACAGCGAGCACTGAATACAAGTGGAACCTCAACCTCGGCGACATTGCCACGATCTGGCGGGGCGGATGCATCATTCGCGCCAAATTTCTCAATCGCATTGTCGAGGCGTATCAACGCGACCCGGCGTTGCCCAATCTCCTGCTCGATCGGTATTTCACCGATATTATCGAACGGACGCAGCACAATTGGCGCATCGCAGTTTCGACAGCGGTGCTGCATGGCGTTGCCGTTCCTGCTTTCAGTGCCTCGCTGGCTTACTTCGATAGTTACCGTCAGGCGCGGCTCCCAGCCAATTTGTTGCAGGCGCAACGCGACTTTTTTGGCGCGCACACTTACGAGCGCATTGATAAGCCGGGTGTGTTTCACACCGAATGGATCGAGTCGGATCAAAAACCGGCCGAAAAAGCGGCGGAGCCCAAAACGCCCGAGCCGCATCACGCGGGAGAATAGGTGTAGCGCGACCGTCCCGGTTGCGACGCAAGCCAGAGGCTTGCGCTACTTCACCGAAAGTCATGCGACTCGCTTCCGACGAGTTCTTCGTGCACGAGCGGTCGAATGTCGCGCGTTTTAATCAGAACAACGTTGTCGGAATTCTGCACTTCGCCTTCGATGAGCAGAAATGCTTCTTCAGTGATCAAAAGACGAAATCGTTCAAACAAGTTTGGATCGACAATCGCATTTGAGACGCCGGTCTCATCTTCCAAGCTGATAAAAACAAATCCTTTCGCAGTGCCGGGACGTTGACGGCAAATCACGTTGCCGGCGATCTGGATTGTTGCACCGTGGCGCGCGTGCGCCAAATCGATTGCCCGCCAAACGTTCGGCAAACTTTCACGCAAAAGTTTCATCGGATGCGGCCCGGTCGTCAGGTTCATTGTTTCGTAGTCGGCGCGCACACGCTCGGGCAGCGTCATTGGCACGAGCGGCGATTTCTTGTTTGGGGTAGCGCACGCGTCCCGCGTGTTGGCGAAAGCGTCCCGCTTTCGCGGACTTTCGAAAGATTGTTTTGGCGAGACGCCGAAACCAGCACGCGAGACGCCTGCGCTACCCAACAGATCATCGTGCAACGCTTCTTCGCCGTGCCACATCGCCGCGCGCCGATGATCCGCGAAACAATTGAGGGCCCCGAGCTCCGCCAGCGTGCGCAGTTCTTCCTTCGAAAGCAGCACGCGCCGCTTGAAATCGTCCAGCGAATCAAATTGTCGATCTTGCCGTTGCCGGACAAGTTCTTCCGCGTGTTCCTGCCGCAATCCGTTCAC
>VBQB01000159.1 GCA_005887855.1 Verrucomicrobiota bacterium
CAAGAAGCTCCGCGTGCTCGTGGTGGACGACTCCACCTTCATGCGCAAAGTACTGGAGAACATTTACAACGGCGACGGGCAGATCCAAGTCGTTGGCAGCGCCAAGGATGGGCGCGAAGCCGTCTCGATGGCGGAATCGCTGAAGCCCGATGTCATCTCCATGGACATCAACATGCCGCATGTGGATGGCCTGCAAGCGACCGCGGAGATCATGACCACGAATCCGCGGCCCATCGTCATCGTCAGCTCCGAATCGCGCGAAGGCGCAGCCAGCACTCTCCGCGCGCTCGAGCTTGGCGCCATCGAATTCGTCGCCAAACCATCGAGCGGCATCGACCTGGACATGCAAAGCGTGAAGGAAGAACTTCTACGCAAAGTACGCATGGCCGCCAAAGTTCGCGTCGTGCGCACGGCCACGCGATTGGCCTCCACGATTCAAAACTCCAGCGGAAATGCAAAGTCAGCCTCAGCGCCGAAGGCCGCTCCTCGCCCGGCAGCTGGCAGCGGCAGTGATCAGCGCTTTCCTGTCGTGGTTTTAGTGGCCTCCACTGGCGGCCCGGCGACAGTCATGCGCATCGCTCCCGGCTTCACGCGCGACTTCCCTGCTGCCGTAATCCTAGTGCAGCACATGCCCGCGACGTTTACATCGCAATACGCCGCGCAACTCGCGGAATTCACAGAGATCCGCGTGAAGGAGGCGGAGGCGAATGAGTCTCTCGCACCGGGCACGCTTTACATTTGTCCCGGCGGACAACACCTTCGCGTAACGCCCACGGGAAGAATCCAGCTCGAAGGCGCATCCGGCCGCATCAACGGATACCTGCCCAACATGGACGTCACTATGGAATCGGTTGCCGCCTACGCCGGGCCCTTGAGCATCGCCGCAGTGCTCACAGGTATGGGCAACGACGGTACCAACGGTGCACGGGCTATTAGGACAGCCGGCGGTCTTGTCCTGGCGCAAGACGAAGCGACCTGCGTGATTTTTGGGATGCCTGCGGAAGCCATCAAAGCTGGGGTCGTGGATCAAGTCCTCGGCATTGACGACGTTTACCAAGCCATTGAAAAGCGCGTTGTGGGGATTTGCAAACCCACCCCCGCGGGAGTTCGCTGATGCCTTTACCGGCCCCGCCGAAGCCCGGCTCTTTGCGCGCGGAGCAAATTATCCTCTTTCGCATTGGCGAACAGATTCTTGCGCTGTCTTCTTCCTCTGTTCAGGAAGTACGCGGCGCGGACAGCCTCACCGGTGGAGCGACGGAAATCGCAGCGCCGGGGGTCGAAAAGGTTCGCCAATTCGTAAGGCGGGGCCCCAATACGCTGTTTCTCGTGAGCGGCGCGGCGCACTTTGGACTATCCGCTCGCGAAGGAATCCTAGCTTTCGTGCTGCGCAACACGCGGACGGCTCTGCTGGTCGATAGCATCGAGAAAATGACGGCCATGACGCGGCTGCAAGCCTTGCCGCTTTCGTTCTGCCACGAGGAGCGGCAATGGTACCGCGGGTTGACGGCGCTTGATCAAACCGTCGTTCCGGTCGTGCGCCCCGAAGGTTTCCTGTCGGACGATGAGTTGATGATGCTGGATGCGGCGCTCCCTGCTCCGGAGGTTTTGGGCGAGGGGACAGAAGTAGCGGAAGCCACAGAAGCAGAGGAAGACAGCGACTTAGGCACGGAATTGAATGAATAGATTGCCTTAAACGCAATGACCGTCTCTAGCGAACTCGAACTAAAGTCTTTCGTCCTGCTGCGGCTGGGCGAACGACGATTTGCGGTCGCCGCCGACCAGACTGCTGAGCTGGTCGCGCCAAGCCGCGTTTTTCGCTTCCCCCACAGGACTGCCAAGATTGAGGGCGTGATTTTGCGGCGCGGAAGAATTGTTCCGGTCTGCGACATAGCGGAAACGTTGATCGGGAAATATCTGTCCTCGCGGCGCTTTTACCTGATTGCGCTGCGCCGCTATGGGCAAAAGACCGAATGGGTAGCTCTCCCGGTTACCGGAGAATGCGAATTGATCTACGCCGAGCTGACCGCGGCGAGCCCGTCCGATGAGCCGCACGTTGCTGGATGGCTTTCGCACGCTGGCGACGTCATTGAAGTTTTGAACTTGGGCGCGCTAACTCCGGGCCCGGAGGAATTCCCCTCGCACTCACCAACTCAGAGCCACCTGGCGAGCCAGTCACCACGCGGGAGTGAAGCGGAGGCCAGACCATGATCCCCGCCCCCCGCGCCATCAAGATTCTCCTGATCGACAGCAACGTGTATTTTGCCAAGCGCCTTGGCGACGCCTTGAAGCGTGAAGGTTTTGAAGTAGCCACCAGCACGCAGGCAGCTTTCGCACTTACGGCCCTTGAATACGACGCCCCGGGCGCCATTCTCTGCGCCACCAACATGCGCGAGATGGGCGCGCTCGAAATCGCGCGCATCATCCGCTCCGATGCCAAAAACGCCAATCTTCCCATCGTGGCGTTGGGCGACGGCAGCCAGCGCGCGCTGATGGAAGCGTTCCAGGCGGGATGCGACGATTACATCGACCGCAGCCGCCAGCCCGGCGTCATCGCCTCCCACGTGAAACAGATCATCATTAGCAAAATGGAGGGCTTCCAGCCCACACAGATGCTCGCGCAATCCGATACCAGTCTGAGCGGCAACTTGACGCACCACGACCTCACCGGTGTGATGCAAATGCTTGGCCACGCGCACCAGACCGGTGCGTTGCATGTCAACGCGGGTGACACCGACGCGGTTCTCTTTTACGAAGGGGGAGAAATTTCGCACGCCGAATGCGGCACTCTGTTTGGCGACGAAGCCGTCATCTACATCCTGAAGAACTGCGTCAACGGAAACAAGGGCGTCTACAAATTCGTCTACGGCACCACTTCGACGCAGCACACCGTGCTGCGCTCGGCAACCGATTTGATGCTCGATGCCATGCACGAGGTGGATGAAAGCTCCCGCGACATGGCGGACAAGGAAGCGCAATGAGCGAAGCTATGACCATTCCTCCTCTGGACGACGCGCCGGCGAAGCGCGTGCCGACCGTTTATTTCATCGACGACAGCGCCACCATGCGCGAAGTCATCAAGATTGCTTTTCGCCGCGAGAACATACACGTGATTACCTGCGCCGATGCCGCTTCGGCCCTCGCGCAATTCGAACAAACTCGCCCAGACGTGGTCATCACCGACGTGATCATGCCGGACCAGGACGGCTACTCCGTTTGCAGCCAGATTAAAGAGAACCCCGATCTCAGGGGCACTCCGGTTCTGCTCATGTCCGGAGTGGTGAATAAGAGTGTCGCGGACAAAGCTGTCTCCGTAAAAGCCGATGAGCTGATTCGCAAGCCATTTCAGCCCCAGGAATTGATTAACCGTGTGAAGGGCCTGCTGGAACCCAAGAGTCCAACGCCTGCGCCGGCAGCGGACCGCACCGCCTCCGCGAATGCACTAAGCAATCTTTTTGCGCCTGCACCGCCCGCTCCGCGCTCCATTGCGCCTCCTGCGGCTCCGCCTGCATCCGCAGAACCGGCCTGGCCCCGCGCGCTGGCCGAAGCTTTTGCGCCGCGTCCGCCAGCGCAGGCGCCCACCGATACTCAGCCCAATGCAACGCCTCCCGCGCGACCGCTTCCTTCTGCCCACGAAGTGCAAAAGCTGCGCGTGGAAATCGCGCACCTCGAGTTGCTTGTCAAAAAGCTGCAAACCGAGCTTCAAATCGAGCGGCAATATAATCAGGCGCTCGAAACTCAGATAAAAACCCTCAGCGAACTCGAATAGACGCGATCTTCTCGCCCACACCTTAGCAGCTTGAAGTCTCGCCACCCTCCTCTTGACAATCAAGAGAGAGAGCGTATTCTTCCTCTTGATCGTCAGGGGGAACGCATTCATGTCCGACAAGCCGAGTGATCTCATCCAGGGCACTCTGGATATGCTCATTCTGAAAACCTTGGCCCTCGAACCCATGCACGGATACGGGATCGCCGTCCGTCTCGAACAGATGAGCAAGGGTGTTTTTCGCGTCAATGCAGGTTCGCTCTTCGTTGCCTTTCAGCGGCTGCAACGCGCCGGGCTGATCAAGGGCGAATGGAAAGCCACCGAGAACAGTAGGCGCGCCAAGTATTACGCCCTGACAGAGCAAGGGCGAAAGCGGTTAAGTAGTGAAACGCGGGAATGGGGAAGACAAGTGGCGGCCATCGCGAGAATCTTGGAGGCGTCGTAAGAACCATGTCACTCCTGCGAAACCTAGCAGATGGATTGCGATCGCTGTTAGGAAAGGAACGCGCTGGCCAGGAGCTCGATGAAGAACTACACGGCTTCCTCGAAATGGCGGCCGAAGAGAAGATGAACCAAGGCTTAAGCCGCCAGGATGCGCTTCGCGCTGTGCGCCTTGAGCGGGGAAGTCTCGAAGTTACCAAGGAAGTCGTCCGCACTGCCGGCTGGGAATCCTTTCTGGAGACGTGCTGGCGGGACATGCGCTTCGCTGCTCGCAGGCTGTGGAAGAATCCTGGCTTCACGGTTGTCGCCGTATTGACGCTGGCGCTCGCCATCGGCGCCCACAGCGCGATTTTCTCTGTCGTTAACTCCGTACTCCTGCAGCCGCTTCCGTATAAAGATCCCGGCAAACTCGTTTTTGTCTGGAGCACAATGATCTCGCAAGGCGTGCCCATCAGCGGCTTGGCGGCGCCCGACTTCCGTGAATTTCGCGATCGCAATCGAGTCTTCTCCGGGATGGCGGCGTACACCTATGCGGGCTTCAACCTCGAGCTCCCCGGCGAAGAACCGTCACGCCTGCAGGGCGCGGCGATTTCGGCAAACCTGTTTTCGGTTCTGGGCGTAAATCCGATCTTAGGGCGCATGTTTCTGCCGGAAGAGGAGCAATGGGGACGCCACCGGTCCGTGCTGCTCGGCTACGCGTTCTGGCAAACCAAATTCGGTGGAAATCGTGACATTGTGGGCCGCAATCTGCGGCTGAACAGCCAGGAATATACGGTCGCCGGCGTCCTGCCAAAGGGCATGCCGTTCTTTGACGACCTTCCCCGGGTGGATTTGTGGGTTCCTTTATCTTACGCACCAAAAGACGAAATGGACACCCGCGGAAATCATTACCTCAACGTGATTGCGCGTCTGAAGCCAGCTACAAATCTGAAAGCCACTGCGACCGAATTGTCCGGCATCGCCAGCCAGCTTGAGCAGCAGTTTCCCGAAAATAAGGGAATCGGCGCGAAAGTCGTGCCGGTGCGCGAGCAATTAGTCGGCGACGTCCGCTCCGCTCTGCTGATCCTGTTAGGTGCCGTTGCATTCGTCCTGCTGATCGCTTGCGCCAATATCGCCAATCTTATGCTCACTCGAGCGACGGCGCGCCAACAAGAATTTGCCGTGCGCTCCGCGATGGGCGCCGGCCGCGGACGCCTCCTGACGCAACTTCTCATCGAAGGCTTTCCGATCGCCATTCTTGGTGGAATCGGGGGCTTGTTGCTCGCCGCCTGGGGCATTAGTGTCCTGGAATCGCTGATCCCTAACGACCTGCCGCGCTTCAACCCCATCGCCGTCAACTCCGGCGTTTTGCTTTTCTGCGCTGGCGCCTCCCTGCTGACTACCTTGCTCTTCTCCATCGCGCCGGCACTTTTTGCCTCTAAAGCTGATATCCAGGACACGCTACGCGAGGGTACTCGCAGTGGCTCTGAAAACCTCGGATCGCGTCGTCTGCGTGGTCTATTGGTCGTTTCGGAAATCGCTGGGGCGTTGCTTCTTCTCATCGGCGCCGGCCTGCTCATCCGGACCTTCGGCGCTATGCGTCACGCCGATGCCGGCTTTGCCGCCGAAAATGTTCTGACCATGCGTATTCCGCTATCGGAGGCCGACTTCCCCAGCGGCCACGAGGACGCCGAACTTCAG
>VBQB01000160.1 GCA_005887855.1 Verrucomicrobiota bacterium
CATTCATTGTTCTCGATCTTTTATTCGTTGCGTTCGCGATCTGGCGATATCGCAGCAGCAAATTGGCGGTTCCTGCTGCAGATGAACTAGAAGGCGAGCGCGTCGCCGTATAGCTGCGGAGGGGATGGCCGATTCCGGCGGCATGTGGCCGCAAGATAGTCGGATCTTCTGTGCGAGCGCAGCCCGCGTTAGCGCGCGGCTTAACTATAGAATCGCGTTCTTTGCCGCATTTCGTTAAAGTCTTTCTCGTCCAACTCAGACATCATTAGACGTAAGGAGGAGAAGAAAAACCATGCCATTAACTCGCCGAAATTTTCTCATCAGCGGTTCACTCTCATTAGCTGCCGGAGCACTTTCACCGCTTCTTGTCCAAGCCGGCAAGACCAAATCGAGCGCGCCTGCCGACCTCAAGGACTGGGAATCAGTGCGCCGGGAGTTTGAACTGACTCCTGATTACATTCATCTCGCCCTATTCTTCCTGGCGTCTCATCCGAGGGCTGTGCGTCAGGCAATAGAGCAATACCGGGCAAGAATTGATGCGAACCCGTTTGTTTCCGTGGACAGCGCGCTTTTCGAACAGACTAACGAGACCATTCCGTTGCAGGTTTGTCGTGCCATCGCCAGTTATATTGGCGGCGACGCACAGGACATCGCGCTTACTCAAAACACGACAACCGGCCTGGCGCTTCTCTACCACGGACTCCCTTTGCGCGAAGGCGATGAGATCCTGACGACTACCCACGATCACTACGTGCATCACGAATCAATTCGACTGGCCACAGGCCGTTGCGGAGCAACCTGGCGCAAGATTCCGCTTTTCGATTCGTACAGCTCGATTTCGCCTGATGAAATCGTGGAGCGCATTCGCAAAACGATCGGTCCTAAGACGCGAGCCGTGGGCGTGACCTGGGTGCACTCCAGCAGCGGCGTGCGACTTCCGATTGCGCGTATCGCACAAGGCCTTGCTGAAGTAAATTCTGGTCGCGACGAAAAAAATCGTGTGCTCCTGATCGTCGATGGCGTGCATGGTTTGGGAGTGGAAGATCCAAAGATCACCGCTCTTGGTTGCGATGCCTTCGCTGCAGGCACACACAAATGGATGTTTGGGCCGCGCGGCACGGGGTTCGTTTGGGCAAAGCCCGGAGTTTGGGAGAGGATGCGTCCAGTGATTCCGACGTTTACTTCACCGGACATTTTTGAGGCCTGGGCACAAGAGCATGAACCCAAAACTCCAGCGCGTGCTGCGTGGTTTTCACCGGGCGGTTTTCAAGCTTTCGAACATTATTGGGCGTTGCCCGAAGCGATCCGTTTTCACCAGAACATCGGCCCGGCCCGGATCACGGCTCGGATCCACGAGCTTAACGGTCAGATGAAAGAGGGACTTGCGCGGATGCCGCATGTTCAGCTCTACACGCCGCGTGACGAGAATCTTTCCGCCGGAATCGTCTGCTTCGATGTAAAGGGAATGAAGCCGGAGGAAGTAGTGAAGCGGCTTCTCGAACAGCGAATTGTCGCTTCTACGACGCCTTACCGAGTTTCCTATGCCCGCGTGGCGTGCAGCATCGTAAATACTGCGCAGGAAGTGGAGACGGTGCTTCGCGCAATCCGCAACGTGGGCTAGCGCGTACCGTGCGCGTCTCATAGAGACGCGGCTACAGATTCGCGATCAGCGCGTCAATAAATTCCCGAGGCGTCTCGGCGTGGAGCAGCCTCGAGCGTATGGCATCATCCTTCACCAGGCGCGCCAGGGTGCCCACGCAAATTAGATAATCGTTTAGCAAACGTTCCGGCACGCCGATCACAAAAAGCAATTGCGCACGCGGTTGATCTGCACCGACTGGAATCCCGGCGCGACTGCGCCCGATGCCAATGACGATTTCATCAACCAAATCGGTTCGCGCATGGGGAAATGCGACGCCATTTTCGACTACGCTGGGGTGTTCTCGTTCGCGGGCGAGGACTCGTTCGAGAAATGTTTCGGCATCATCGATCTTTCGATTCTGCGCGAGTGACTGAATAATCTCGGGGAGCGCATTTGGCAGTTTTCGTGAGCGCAGCCGCAGGATTACCTGTCTTTCGTCGAGAAGGTCAGCAAGCGCGATAGCCATTGGACAGAGAGATTGATTGGATTATCCGGCAAAGCCAGTTATCCAGTAATTGTAGGGCAAGCGCACCGCTTGCCGCATTCCGTGATCAGGCAACCGACGCGGTTGCCCTACAAAACAGAATTGCACACGGTCGGCTAAATCGCTTCAATCGCCAGCCGTGCCCACTCGCACCCGACGCGATTTTCTTTCTCTCGCCGGCAAAAGCCTGGGTCTGGCCGCGCTCTCTTCGGCAACTGTTGCGTCGTTATCGAGAAATGTTGAAGCAGCGTCGAAGAACGTCGCGCATCTCACCCCGGAAGAAGCGGCCACGGACGAAGATTATTGGGCGACTATCCAAAACTCGTTCAGCGTCACACGCGGCATCATCAACCTGAACAACGGCGGCGTTTCACCCAGTCCGCGGATCGTGACCGAGGCGCTGGTCCGTTACATCTGGGAGCAGGAAGACGCCACCGCTTACACGATGTGGCAAATCCTCGAGCCGCAATCAGAAACCATTCGCACCGGCCTGGCTGAGCTGTTTGGCTGCGATCGCGAAGAAATGGCGATCACGCGCAACGCTTCGGAATCACTCGAGACTCTGCTGATGGGCATGGACCTCAAACCCGGCGACGAAATTCTCACCACCACCCAGGATTACCCGCGCATGCTCACCACAATGCGTCAGCGGGAAAAACGCGAAAACCTCAAGCTCAAACTCATTCAGATTCCGATTCCGCCGAAGAACCTTAACGAGATCACCGCTGCGTTTGAAAAAGGAATCACCGATCGTACTCGGCTCATCCTGATCTCACACATGATCAACATCACCGGCCAGATCACTCCCGTTAAAGCAGTCTGCGAAATCGCACGCGCCCGCGGCATTGAGACCATCGTCGACGGCGCGCATTCCTTCGCCCAGTTCTATTTCAAACAGAGCGACCTCGGTTGCGATTACTTCGGCACCAGTCTGCACAAATGGCTCTACGCGCCAAAAGGCACCGGCATGCTTTACGTCAAGCGTGATAAGATCGAAAAACTCTGGCCGCTCATGGCCGCGGAATCCAAACAGTCTTCCGATATCCGCAAATTCGAAGAGATCGGCACCCACTCAGCCGCGCCAAAGCTCGCCGTCGGCGAAGCGCTTCTCTTTCACAACGGCATCGGCGGCAAACGCAAGGAAGCGCGGTTACGTTACCTGTCCCGTTACTGGATGAACCGGCTCAAAGACGTGCCCAAAATTCGGTTCAACACTTCGTTCGATCCCAACCAATCGTGCGCAATAGGAAACGTTCACATCGACAGCACTGATCCGAACGCTGTAACGAAATATTTGTTCGACAAACACCACATTTTCACCGTGCCGATCATGCACGAAGAATTCCAGGGTATTCGCATCACGCCCAACGTTTACACCACGCTCAACGAGCTCGATCGCTTCTGCGAGCAGATGGAACTGATCGCGCGCAAAGGCCTGCCGGCATAGCCTGGCGTTTTAGCCAATGAGCGCTGACAAGCACCGTCCGAGAGAGTATACTTGAGCCGTGAGCGCATCCGAAATCATCAAGGAACTGCCAAAGCTTAGTGAGGCAGAGCGCCGGGCGATACTCGACAAGTTGCGCGAACTCGCTCAACAAGATGATGAGCGCTGGGAGCAGCTACTTAGCGATCCTCAGCCGCGCCCGAAACTGGAGGCTTTCCTGCGCGAATCCGCGGCTGAAGGCGAATCGCCTCTTGATCCCAGCCGTTTGTGAAGTCATTCACACGCCCGAGCTTCTGGCGTGCTTACGATCGGCTCGATGATAGAACGCGCGAAGCGGCACGCAAAGCGTATCGGCTTTTCGAGAGTAATCCGGATCATCCCTCCACTCCACTTTAAGAAGTTCGGCGGTTACGATCGGGTCTGGTCGGTGCGTATCAGCAACCGATACCGTGCGGTCGGCGAACGCCGTGGCGACACGATTTCCTGGGCATGGATCGGTACGCATAACGAGTTCGACAAGCTTTTTGGATGAATGTTGCCCTCGGCCCCTCTTCTTCCGCCTCCGCAATGCCGTGTTCGTGTCGCGCCGTAGTCTCGGCGAAGCGGGATTGCCTTCCATCAAACATCACCTGTCGCGCCGTAGCCGAGGCGAAGGCGGAAACCTCGAACATCAAACATGGCCGCGTCTGCGGCCTTTAATTCTTTCTTCATCCTTTTTGCCGCTTCTTCCTTCATCCTTTGGAAACTCTCCTCACTCCCGGCATTGTGAACGAGATCGCTTTGAGTTCCACGGCGAGCGTCTTTGTCTGCTCGGGTGTGAGTTCGACCAACGGCGGCCGCACCGTCCGCCATGCCGGATCATCCGCGTAGATCGCAATTGCCTGTTTCAATGCCGCGATCATTGACGGAAACTTTCTGCTACTAAACACCTCACGCACGACGTTTAACCTTGCCTGCAGACTTTCCAAGTCTAGTCCCGCTGGTTCGTCGCCTTGTGACTTTAGCGAAGACGGAAGCTTCCCGCCTTTGTACTTGCCTGTTGTTCGTCTCGGACCCGAGGCAGATCCAGCTTCTTGTCGCGTCGTAGCTTCAGCGAAGACGGAGTGAATAGCAGCCGGGTTCACGTTGGCGGTCGCGGAAATGGTACCGACGCCATCGTTCCGCAAATTGGCGAGCAAGAATGATTCGCTGCCGACGAATACGTCGAACCCGGATTTGGCAAACGCGTCGAGAAAAGTCTGGGTGTTATTCCAATCGCCCGAGCTGTCTTTCATTCCGGCGATTGCATTCGGATAGGCCGCAAGCAGGCGCTCGACCAATCCCGTGGTGATGCCAACCACCGCGACGGGCGGAATGTGGTAGAGATAAATTTTCAGTCGGGCATCACCGACACGCTGCACAACTTCGCTGAAGTAACGGTAGAGACCTTCCTCGCTGACATCCTTGTAATAAAAAGGCGGCAGCATCAGCACGCCCGCGCAACCGTTTCCGACAGCCTGTTTGGTGAGCTTGACTGTTTCCATGATCGAGCAGCAACCCGTTCCCGGCATCATGCGCGACGGATCGACCCCGGCCGCGACCAGCTCATCGAGCAGCGTCGCGCGTTCTTCCATTGACAGCGAGTTCGCCTCGCTGTTCGTGCCGAAGACGGCAAGTCCGCAGTTCTGTGACAGCAGCCACTTACAATGCGCGATGAACCGTTGGCTATCAGGCGCAAGATCTGTTTTAAATGGTGTAACAACCGGGGCCAAGACGCCCCGGATTCGTACTGTCATTTGGTTTATCGCAAACACTGGTGCGTAAATCGCAATTCGCAATCACACCGACACCCGGCGCAAGTACGTCCGGGGCCCAAAGATCGGTCTTGAATGGAGCTGATGGGATCAGCGACATAGAAGGTAAAGCGACGCGGGTAGGCGCGAGTGAACGTGGAAAGCGAACGAGTTTCAATGGGGTAACGACCGGCGCCAGCACGCCGCGTATACGCGCGATTGCAATCATGACTTCTCGTTTAAAGGTAGATGGTGATGCGGTAATACT
>VBQB01000161.1 GCA_005887855.1 Verrucomicrobiota bacterium
CTACGACCGTAAGCTCGTCGATATCTTCAGTGTCGAGAGCGAAATCGCCAGAGCAATCGCCGAGGCGTTGCAAGCGAAGCTTAGTGGCGGCGAACAACGAGCCTTGGCGGTTAAGCCGACCAACAATCCAGAGGCTTACGACGCGTACCTCCGGGGCTTGGCTCTTGAAGCGCGCACGACGTCCTCTCTAGTCGATCAAGCGAAGGTCGTCGGCTTTTACGAGCGGGCGGTGCAGCTCGACCCAGCTTTTGCGCTGGCCTGGGCCAGACTCGCTCGTGCGAACGCTCAAACCTATTTCGGCGGTCTAGACTCGACCACCGCTCACCGTGACGCCACGGAGCGGGCCTTAAACACCGCGCAAAAACTCCAACCGAACTCGCCCGAAACCCTGCTCGCGCAGGCCTATTACCAATACTGGGTGCTGCGGAATTACGACCTTGCCAAAGCGACGTTCGGCCGCGTCCGGGACCTTTTGCCGGGCAGCAGCGATGTCCCTGGTGCTCTCGCCCTAATCGCCCGACGACAAGGGCACTGGGATGAAAGCGTTGCCCATTGGGAGCAAACCCTTGTGCTCGATCCACGCAACACTGAATGGCTAGGGACCGCGGCGGAGACTTATGGGATGCTTCGGCAATTCCCGGCTGCGCTAAAAACCTACGATAGGTTGTTGGACATTGTTCCGAATAACCCCGACACGGTCGCGTCCGAAGCAAGAATTTATCAATCCGAGGGCAATCTGGAACAAGCCAAAAAATTGCTGGCTGGCGTAAACGCACAGACCCCTTCGGCTATTGCCTTCCTAACGAAGATGAACCAATTGTTTCTGGAGCGGCATTTCGATGAAGCTATTCGATTGATTCATAGCCGACTCACTGAATATCGCGACCTGTCTGACATCGAAAGGTTGTTTGATCAATACTTATTGGTGTTAGCCCAGGAGTATGCCGCCGATATTGCCGGGGCGAGAGCTATTGCTCAACAAGTGCTGGGTCCGCTAGAAACGCTCTGCCGGAAGGACCCTGATAACTCAAATTTTGCGCAGCTGCTTTCGATAATTCATGCTGTGCTCGGCGAGAAGGATGCAGCGATAAAAGAAGCTGAGCGTGCGATCACGCTGCGGCCAACTGTGAAGGATGCAGTGGATGGGCCTACGAATGATGAGAATTTGGCCTTTGTCGAGGTCTTAGTCGGCGACAAAAACCGCGCGATTCCAACGCTGCAGCGTCTTTTGGAGATTCCGTATAGGTAACTGCCTTACGCCGGCGCATCTAAGGCTCCATCCGCAATGGGACCCCTTGCGTGGTGATCCCGCTTTCCAAAAACTCTGCGAAGAGAAGAAACCGTGAACCTGCTCGATTCCGGTCAACCGTGGATTCCAACGGGCGAACCCCCCGGTTCCACCGCCCACGGCTGACTAACCCAGTGCGCTGTCTGCGCCCGAGCGAAAGGGACCTGCCAGGCGGCGGTCCAACGCTATAGCGAACCTGACCGCCAAACATTCAGCATTGTCGAGTTGAGTGGTAAGACAACAAGACTTCGTCCCCCCAGCGTAAAACTCTCCGAGCTCGCCTAGACGAGTTGAGGTTTTGGGCGATTGTACATGGAGGGTACCTCGCCATGAACGGCTTCTTCGAGGAGGCAAAACAGCGTAAAGTTTATCGGGTTGCCGCCGCTTACCTCATCGCCGCGGCAGGCGTTATACAAATGGCGTCCGCTGCATTTCCGGCCTGGGAATTACCAAACTGGGGGTTGCGCTTGGTGATCGTCCTTTTGCTCCTCGGTTTTCCGATCGCCCTTATGCTTGCCTGGGCCTACGACATTACCGCGCAGGGCCTTGTGGTGACGCCAACGACGGCGGTGCCCCGAGCGCATCGGCGTCGGAACATAATCATGCTTGTGGCTACCGGCGTGACTATTTCTGCCACCGCCGGGTTCTTTCTCCTCCCGCGGGTCTCGGCGCACAAGATCGATAAGTCGATTGCGGTGCTACCATTTGAAAATCTGAGCGAAGAAAAAACAAACGCCTTCTTTGCGGACGGCATGCAGGATGAAATTCTAACCAACCTTTCTAGGATTGCGGATCTGAGAGTGATCAGCCGCACGAGCGTGATGCAATACAAAAGCGGGATCGCGCGCAATCTGCGCGAGATTGGCCAGCAACTCGGGGTGGCGCATGTCGTGGAAGGAAGCGTTCAGCGCTCTGGCAGTCGCGTGCGCATCAACGCGCAGTTGGTCGATGTGCGCACCGACCGGCATCTGTGGGGGCAAACTTATGACCGCGACCTTGCGGATGTGTTCGCGATTCAAAGCGAGATCGCAACGACCATCGCGGACCAGTTGGAGGCCAAACTCTCGCCAGCTGAAAAAGACGCCATCGAACGTGCCCCGACGAGCGACATCACCGCCTTCGATCTCTACACCCTCGCCAAAAATCTATGTCTGACGGCGTTCGGCAGCAGTACTACGAAAGCGAATTTGCTACAGGCGGCCGACCTGCTCAACCAGGCTGTCGCACGCGATCCATCGTTTCTCCAAGCGTATTGCCAGCTCGCTTTCGCTCATGACGGCGTTTATTTCGTCGGCTTCGACCATACTCCGGCGCGCCTCGCCCAGGCGGAATCGGCGGTCCAAGCGGCGTCTCGTCTCCAACCGAACGCTGGGGAAACGCACCTCGCGCGCGCCCAAAATCTTTATTGGGGATATCTCGATTACGATGGCGCTTTGGCTGAACTGGAAGTTGCCACGCAGAGCCTGCCCAATCATCCGCGAGTAGTCGAGTTGAAGGGTTACATCAAAAGGCGTCAGGGGCGCTGGGACGAATCTATTAGAGATCTTAATCGGGCCATTGAGCTCGACCCGCACAACATTTTAACATTGCAGCAGACTGCGCAGACTCATCAAGTTCTCCGGCGCTATGTTGACGAAAAATCGCTGTTGGCGCGCGCATTGGCCTTCGAACCCAACGACGCTGTTACAAAAGTGCAGCATGCGTTCGTGGAACTGGATTCAAAAGCCGATACCCGACCGTTGCATCAAATGATCGAGTCAATTCGGCCCGCTGCGATTCCGAGTATAGCAAATAATTGGCTCGTTTGTGCCCTAGCCGAACGCGACGGCACCGCCGCCGAAAATGCCTTAACCGCGTTTGGTGGGAGTCAAATCACCTTTGGTTCGGCCGAGAATGTTCTTTTTAATCGTCTATTTGTAGAAGGCGTTATCGCTCGCATAACGAAAAATGAGGATAGAGCGCGGTCCGCTTTTATCGCTGCCCGCGCGGAGCAGGAGAAAATCATCCAAGCTCAGCCAAATTACGGGCCGGCGCTGTGCGTGCTTGGTTTGATCGACGCCGGGCTCGGCCGGAGAGAGGAAGCATTGCGCGAAGGCCGGCGCGCGGTCGAGGTTCTTCCAGTAGAAAAAGATCAGTTCGGTGGCAACGTGATGACGGGTTAGGCAATGTATGGCTTAGGCCTTGGCACACTTCTTTACTGTCTCCCACGTGCGAGTAGTCACGGGTGATCCAAAAGTCGCTTTGATCAGCTCCATGAATACCGCCCTCTTCGGGCCGGGCACATACGCGCTAAATGCCTCGCGATGCTTTACGGCCAATATTTGTGCGCCGTCTCTTTCAATAGGCAGCCTCGACTTCAGGGCTGGTAGCCTACGCGCAAATGTGACCACCCGCTTCGCATTACTCGGCAAAGCGAACCCCGAATAAGGGTCCCTCTCGATCAAGCTCTGAAGCTCCTCGACCGACCGAACAATCGTATAAAAGGACCGGCCTAACCGCTTTGTAAATGTAGCTTCAATCTGCCCCTCAATCACTGCTGCGGACTTACTCGAAGTGTCGAAAGCTGCATTTCCACTCGAAAGGACAGTCTTTACGTTGCTGTAACCGGCAGTCTCCAAACAGCGCTTGAAGTCCACCATCTTGAGGTTCATTGGGCTCACGCCACGAAGAAAAGCAACGTATCTGAACATAATTTTGGTTTGGACGGCCTAACGAGACACAAGATCAGCGAACGCGAGCCCGCTGCAACAGGACTGTCAACCAACGGCTGGATGGCAAACACTCATGAGGTGGATCATAGGCCTTCTCGCGGTTCGCTGCATCGCCTCCATGAGAAGGTATTCAAGTTAAGATTTGGGTTCATTTTGGTTTGCGGGCGATTGGGATCGTGCTTCCATGCGGACTCATTGTTTTGGTCCAGGTTTAGATCCGGTTGCACTCTCCGCCTTCTCATCTAATCTGGTTAGCGCCTGACATGCAACAACGGAGAGACCTCGAATCCAATGATTACGGCCCATAGGAAAAAAAGGATCGCCATCGTCGAATGGGTGCGGATGCGCGTTGATCGAAAGCCGACAACCGCTGCCAGAAGGCCTGCGAAATCAAATCCCCAAGTCAAAATGCCCGTTCCCTTGATGTAGGCCAGACCACCTTTCATGTATGAATCTATGAGATCAATGATGAGGCTAAGCGCAAAAACCGAATAGAACCAGCGGCGCTTGGCCAGGAAATATTCATTCAAGTCGTCCACCTTGTCCCAGTCCCGGGGAATAAGAAGAGCCACCTGAAGAAACAGGACCACTGCGTAGCAGATGACGAGGAAGTAGTTCCACAGGGTCCACTGTTTCAGAATTTCAAGCAGGCGAAACTCCCACCACCAGAAAAGCACCATCAAGAGAAACAAGTAGGCCAACCAGAAAACAGTCGCCCAACTAATACGCAATGGGCGCGTGTTCTCTGTAAGACGTTCGATGGCACCACTAAGTCCTAAAAGGAGATTGGTAATCCCCAGGCCGATGATTATGGAGATCAGCACCATCACGTGCTGGAACTGGTCGCTCATATCACTCGAGGAGATTCGCTAGGCCTAATGAGAAAGAGATAAGCCACGGCAGGGTGTCGTAGCAAGCTCCCGAAAGACAACGGCAAGAAACCCAAATGTGCGAAGATTCACCGTAACCATTCCTGCCGTTGCGAGAGGGAAGCGATTAAAGGCAGCACGGCGTGAATTGTGCCGAATCATTCGACGTGCGTTTCAGCCGCGGCGGCGCGTTGCGGGTTAGGCGTAATTCGTAGGGCTCTGACATAAGATCGCGATGAGAAGAAGGATAATGCCAATCACAGCGGCGTTCCAGCACAAGACCGAACGGAGCAAACTAAAACCGGCTGCGGCAAAGATCAGATAACCAACACGCCCCCAGAAATACAAATGCGCACCCATGACGGTGAGCAGACTGTGGTGGTTAGTAAGACGCGCAAGTAACTCCAGTGCGGCAAAGAAAGGGAATGTTTCGAGAAAATTGGTAGTCGCCTGGTCGACCCGATTCGCCAGACCGCGAAGTGGTGGAACGTCCTCTTCGCGGCTGCTGGCAGTCCAACGATAACCGCGCTGCCAGCTGATTAGATGTGAACTGGCGATCAAATGGACCAACCCGAGAACAGTGCTAGCAGTGAGGAGCCGTAGCTCGGTGTCCATGCGCGCTGATTACGCCTAACTAGAATTAGATTGCATCTTGCAGTCTATTTCTTGCCGCAAGTAGGGAAAGTGGTCAAAGGGCTGCATGGTTCTTAGAATCCTGTCTCTTGCCTTGAGCTCGAGCCAGCCGGAACGTTGAGGGATGAAAGTGCGACTGGTCAAATTTGGCGAGATCGAGGTCG